>NZ_CAKVZK010000042.1:0-22870 GCF_934835585.1 Clostridium sp. AF02-29
GAGCAGCTGATTTGTAATCAGCAGGTTATCGGTTCGAGTCCGATCATCGGCTTTTTAAAATGGATGGGTTCCCGAGTGGCCAAAGGGGGCAGACTGTAAATCTGTTGCGTCTCGCTTCGGTGGTTCGAATCCACCTCCATCCATTATTATTTTTACAATAATGGTTGTATTTTTCCAGAAATTGTATATAATAATAGAGTAAGAATTAGCGCGGGGTGGAGCAGTCTGGAAGCTCGTCGGGCTCATAACCCGAAGGTCGCAGGTTCAAATCCTGCCCCCGCAATTTTTTTATGCAATGAGAAGTGCACAGATAAAAATATAGAAGTTAAAAACATGCTTGCATGTTTTTTAACAGATATATTTTTAGATGTATACGGCGAATGCCGTAAGCGAAAGACCGCAGGTCTTGAGCTGAGCACTTCGGACTAAAAAAAGCGACAAGCAAACTTTTAATCCGCATAAAATCAAATAACCATTACGCCCAGATAGCTCAGTTGGTAGAGCAGAGGACTGAAAATCCTCGTGTCACTGGTTCGATTCCGGTTCTGGGCATATGGGGTATTAGCTCAGTCGGTAGAGCACTTGACTTTTAATCAAGTTGTCCGGGGTTCGAATCCCCGATGCCTCATGAAGATGAGAAGCCGTCACACTGGAGACAGTGTGGCGGTTTTTTGTGTAATAGGGAATTCCAAGGAATTTTCTATTACACAAAAAGGCACTAACGTGCCAATGATGTGCACTCGCGCGAAGAAGAAATAGGAAACTTCGTTTAACATTCATGTTAAGTAAAAAAGCCATTCAGACAGGAGTCTTTCTTGAATATATAATTTCTTGTTTTCGGATATGGCAGCTGTTATAATTGATTGAAAACAGAAGCAAATAGAAAACCAAAATGGAAGTAAGAATAGAAATAGGCAAATGCAGAAATTTTAAAATGGAGAAGAAAAATGGAGCCAAACAAGATGAAACAGAAACGCTGGAAATATTTATATGCAGCGGCGGCGCTTGGCATGACGTTCCTTTTGAACTTGAGCGGATGTAGCCGCCGGTTCACGAACTATCCGGAGACAGCCGGAACGGTAGCAATCGTGGACAGTACAGAGCGGGAGGCTGTCCGAGATGAAAATGGAGAAAATCCAGATCAGCCGATTGATTTAGATAACCTGGGGGAACAGCAGTCGGCGGCAGAAATGGAAGCGTTAGCTGCGGCGGAGGCGGCGGAGCCGGGCGTGGAGGAGCCGTATCTGGACGGGGGAGAGCTTCGGCTTTTAGCGTGTGCGGATATCTGGCAGAACCTCTCCTGCGTTATGAAGACGAAGGAAGGCGCGGTGATCGTGGTAGACGGCGGTCGTGATGTCGATGCACCGCATTTGATTGAGGTTATTCAGGAGTTGGGCGGTCATGTGGATGTATGGCTTTTAACCCATCCGCACAGCGATCATGTGGGGGCGATCACGGAGATTTTAAACATGGATCCGATGCCGATCTCGATCGGTAAGGTGTATTATTCATTTCTGAATAAAGAATTTTTAGGTCAGGAGCAGGTTTCAAGACGGGATTCAGATTTGGAGTGTTATGATCGGATCACGGAAGCGATTGCGAAACTGCCGGAAGCAGAAAAATGCGGGACGCTTACGAAAGGGCAGAAGATTTCAGTGGCGGGCGCGGAGATCACAGTGATGAACGAGCCATTTGCCTGCACGGAAAATAGTTTTAATAACAGCTCGGTCGCGTACCGCGTGGAGATGGGCGGAAAACGGATCCTGTTTTTGGGTGATATGGGCTGGCAGGCAGGGGAAGATTTTCTTGCCAATCATACGCAGGAGGAACTGAAATCGGATGTGCTACAGATGGCGCACCATGGGCAGAGAGGCGTGGAAGAGGAGCTCTACCAGGAAATTTCACCGGAGGTCTGCTTATGGCCGACGCCGGACTGGCTCTGGGATAATGTGCAGGATGGCGTCGCGGGCGCTGGTTCGTATAAGACGCCGATTGTCCGTGGATGGATGGTAACATTAGGTGTGAAGAAAAATCTTTGTGTCAAGGATGGCGATCAGATACTGCGGTAGTTTTTTATAAAAGATAGAAATAAAATTTTAAAAAGTTGTTTTCAGGGAAATGAAATGCTTCTGGGATGCGGTGCAGCGGATAGAAATAAGATATGAACGAAAAAAGAGAGAAACAGAAGGAAGAAGAAAAAGTGAATAAAGACAGGAAAATGCGGTCGGAAACAATCATCCTACGTCCGGAAGTTCCGCTTTTAGAACGTTTATCCACCTATGCGGCGTCGGATGCCTACCCGTTCCACATGCCGGGGCACAAACGCCAGGTGAAAATGGGGATAACTTCCGTTCCGAATCCATTTTCGGTGGATATCACGGAGATTGATGGATTTGACAACCTGCATCATGCGGAAGATATTTTGAAAGAGTCGATGAATTCGGCGGCTGCGGTGTACGGAGCAGACCGGAGCTGGTATCTGGTGAATGGCAGTACGTGCGGGATTCTGGCGGCGATCGCGGCGGCGATGAAGCCGGGGGAAAAAATCCTCATGGCTCGAAATTCCCACAAATCGGCGTATCACGCGGTGATTTTAAACCAGCTGGAACCGGTATATTTATATCCGGAGGAGGTGCCGGAGTTTCAGATTCCGGGAGGGATCGAGCCAGAGCAGGTGGAACGAGCACTTTTGGAGCATCCGGAGATCCGGGCGGTGTTTGTGACTTCCCCGACCTATGAGGGGATCGTGTCGGATATCCAGGGGATTGCAGCGACGGCGCACCGGCATGGAGCGGCGCTGATTGTGGACGAGGCGCACGGCGCGCATCTGCCGTTTGGGGATGGGAACTATTTCCCGGATGGGGCGTTACAGGAGGGGGCGGACCTGGTGATCCAGAGTCTTCACAAGACGCTTCCATCTCTGACACAGACGGCGATTCTGCATCTGAAAAGCCAGATTCTGGATGCGAAGAAGGTGGAACAGTATTTATCGGTTTACCAGAGTTCCAGCCCGTCGTATATTCTGATTGCGTCGATGGAGAACTGCGTCCGGTATATGGCAGAAAAAGGAGCCGGGGAGATGGCGCGGTATGGCGCGCGATTGCGGGAACTCCGGGAAAAATTGGCGAAGCTAAAACATTTCCGGCTTCTGAAAGAGAAAATCTGTGGTGCGGCAGGTGTGTATGGATATGATCCGTCAAAACTGGTGCTATTTCCAGATTTTATGACGGGAACCAGACTGGCAGAGGTTTTGCGGACAGAGTATCATCTGGAGGCGGAGATGTCGAGCGGGCGGTATGTGCTTCTGATGACTTCGTTTATGGATACGGAGGAAGGATTTTCGCGTCTGGAGCGGGCACTTTTGGAGCTGGATGCGCGGGTGGAAAAGCTGGAGGCGGAAAGTGTTGGGCTGAAAGATGCAAAACAAGGCAGGCAGGAACCGTTTTCGGGAGCACAATCGAATCAGAAACCGAACCAAGAAAATGATTCAGAAAACTATCCGCAGCAGATGTGTCTCCCCTGGCAGGCATGGCATGGGGATGGCATGCTGGTGCCGCTTGAGGAGGCGGAAGGAAGGGCGGCGCGGACCTGCGTTACCATTTATCCGCCGGGGGTGCCGATGCTGATGCCGGGAGAGCGGATTGGAAAACGGGAGATCTTGCGGATTCGTGAAGCTTGGAGGCTGGGACTTACGGTGGAAGGAATTTGTGAAAAACCAGACAAATTGAATTTGTGGATAGAGGTTGTTATTTAGAAAATGTCAGGTATTGATTTACCAGGTTCGCACATTTGCCATAAGAAACAGAGAAAAATCGGATTTATATATACGATGGAATGCGTGTGAAAATACTGGCTGGAAAGGCATAATAGGAAGATGGGACATATATTTTACGTGATGGGAAAGAGCGCGTCCGGGAAGGACACGATCTATAAGATATTGAGAGAGCGGCTGCCGCAGATCCGGACGGTGGTGCCGTATACGACCAGACCGATCCGGGCAGGCGAGCGGGACGGTGTGGAGTATTATTTTGTGACCGGAAAAAGGCTTGCGGATTTGGAGAAACAGGGAAAGATCATTGAAAAGAGAACCTACCAGACTATTTATGGACCGTGGAGTTATGCAACGGTGGACGATGGGCAGATCGATCTGGGATCGCATGATTATTTCATGATCGGGACGCTGGAATCGTATGAGGGGACGCGTAATTATTTCGGCGCGTATGCACTGGTGCCGCTTTACATTGAGGTGGAGGACGGTGAACGCCTTCAGCGTGCGCTTGACCGGGAACGGCAGCAGACAGAGCCAAAGTATGCGGAGCTGTGCCGCCGTTTCCTGGCGGATGAGGCAGATTTCAGTGCCGAAAATATGGAAAAATGTGGGATCCGGGCGGAAAACCGGTTTGAAAACCGCGAGCTGGAAGCGTGTGTGGATACGTTGGTAAGGGAAATTCGGGCTCACGGATTGGCACTTTTGGAACCGAAAGTGCCGTAAGAAAACGTGGTGGCAGCAGGAATTTGCCGTATTTAAATGCGAAGCCACGGCAAATTCCGTTACTGGGCACGTATGCGTGAACAGTAACAAATTCGGAATTTCATCGCACTAGGCAGAGGTTAAATCTTGTGTTATACTAAGATGATAGAGATTTACAAATAATAAAAGAAGGGCATGATAGAAGGGATCCCAACCGATCCATACGATTGAAATGATTTTAGAATTAAAATCCAGAGTCCATAGTCCAGCCCTGAAAGGAGCATCAAGATGGCAGGTTTTCACGATATTATTGGACATGAGAAGATAAAAGAGCACCTTCAGAAGGCGATCGGGTATCAGAGAGTTTCACATGCTTACATATTGTCGGGCGAGGAAGGAATGGGACGCAAGACGATCGCGAAGGCATTTGCCATGACGCTTTTGTGCGAGAAACATGGGACGGAGCCGTGCATGGAATGCCATTCCTGTAAGCAGTTTTTGTCGGGCAATCATCCGGATGTGATCTGGGTGACACATGAGAAACCGGCGAGCATTGGTGTCGATGATGTCCGGATTCAGATCAATGATACGGTTTCGATCCGCCCGTACAGCAGTCCATATAAGATATATCTGGTCGATGAGGCGGAGAAAATGACGGTGCAGGCGCAGAACGCTCTTTTAAAGACGATTGAGGAGCCGCCGGCCTATGCGGTGCTGGTGCTTATCACGACGAACCCGGAGGTATTTCTGCCGACGATCCTGTCCCGCTGTATCCAGTTGAAACTTCGTCCGCTCAAGGATTCGGTGGTAAGCGATTACCTGACGGAGAAAATGGGCGTTTCGGATGGTCAGGCGGATATTTATGCGGCGTTTGCGAGAGGAAATTTAGGAAAAGCGATTCATCTCGCCTCTTCGGAGGAGTTTGCACTTTTGTACCGAGAGGTGCTGACGCTGCTTAAAAATATCAAGGACATGGATATTCCGATGCTTCTGGATTATATCCGCAAGCTGCAGGAGGACAATCTGGATCTGTATGAGTGCCTGGATTTCATGCAGCTCTGGTACAGGGATATTCTGATGTTTAAGGTCACAAAGGACATGAATTCGCTGATCTTTAAGGATGAGTATTCAGCGGTCAGCAGTTGCTGCCAGAAGAGTTCCTATGAGGGGCTGGAAGAGATATTGAGTGCGATTGAAAAGGCAAAAGTCCGGCTGAATGCTAACGTCAACACCGATTTGGCGCTGGAGCTGATGCTTTTGACGATGAAGGAGAATTAAATTTATGATAAAGGTAATCGGAGTCCGGTTCCGCAAGGCCGGAAAGGTATATTACTTCGATCCGGCGCAGATGGAAATCAAGATGGGCGACCATGTGATCGTGGAGACCGCCCGCGGAATCGAGTTCGGAGAGGTGGTTCTTGGCGTCCGCGAGGTGGATGAGAAGAAGGTGATCCAGCCGCTGAAATCGGTCATTCGTATGGCGACGAAGAATGACGAGGAGCTGGAACGGAAGAATAAAGAAAAAGAGCATGAGGCATTCCAGATCTGTCAGGAAAAGATCCGCAAGCATGAATTGCAGATGAAGCTGATCGATGCAGAATACACCTTTGATAACAATAAGCTGCTGTTTTATTTTACGGCGGATGGAAGAATCGATTTCCGTGAGCTTGTCAAGGATCTGGCGGCAGTCTTTAAGACGCGGATCGAGCTGCGCCAGATTGGCGTCCGGGATGAGACGAAGATTTTGGGTGGCGTCGGTATCTGTGGTCGTCCGCTCTGTTGTCATTCATATTTATCGGAGTTTATTCCGGTTTCAATCAAGATGGCAAAAGAGCAGAATCTGTCCTTAAATCCGACGAAGATTTCGGGTGTGTGCGGTCGTCTGATGTGCTGCCTGAAATACGAGGAAGAGACGTATGAGGATCTGAACAGCCATCTGCCGAGTGTCGGCGATTACGTCACAACGGATGACGGGCTGAAAGGCGAGGTTCACAGCGTCAGCGTCCTGCGCCAGCAGGTAAAGGTGGTTGTGACGGTAGGACGGGATGAGAAGGAGATCCGTGATTACCGTGTGGATCAGCTCAAGTTTAAGCCGAAGCGCCGCCGTGACAGGGGAAATGTCAACGATGCGGAGCTGAAAGCGCTGGAGGCACTGGAGAAAAAGGAAGGAAAGTCGAAGCTGGATGATAATTAAAGAGGGCGAGCGGATCGATGAACTGCAGCGGAACGGATACCGGATCATCCAGAAGACGAACGGGTTCTGTTTTGGCATGGACGCGGTGCTTTTGTCCGGGTTTGCATCGGTAAAGCCGGGCGAGAAAGCGCTTGATCTGGGAACGGGAACCGGTATTATCCCGATTCTTCTGGAGGCAAAGACGGAAGGAAGCCATTTTACAGGTCTGGAGATCCAGGCGGAGATGGCGGAGATGGCATCCCGGAGTGTGGCGCTCAACAGGCTGGAAGATAAGGTTTCGATCGTGCAGGGCGATATCAAGGAGGTTCCGACGCTGTTTGAGAAGGCATCCTTTGATGTGGTAACGACGAACCCGCCGTACATGAACGACAGCCATGGGCTGAAAAATCCCGATCTTCCCAAGGCGATTGCCCGCCATGAGGTTCTCTGCAATCTGGAGGATGTCGTGCGCGCGGCGGCTTCGGCACTTCGTCCCGGCGGACGACTCTATATGGTGCACCGTCCGAGACGGCTCATTGAGATTCTGATGGCGATGAAAAGTCAGAAATTGGAGCCGAAGCGGATGAAATTTGTCCATCCGTTTGCAGATAAAGAGGCAAATATGGTTCTCATCGAGGCGGTGCGCGGCGGCGGCGCGCTGATGACAGTGGAAAAGCCGATCATTGTGTACAAAGAGCCGGGCGTGTATACGGATGAGATTTATGATATTTACGGGTATTAATGGAATAGGAGAACGATGGAAGGAACATTATATTTGTGTGCCACGCCGATCGGCAACCTGGATGACATCACATTCCGGGTACTGGAGACGTTAAAGCAGGTGGATCTGATTGCGGCGGAGGACACGCGGCACAGTATTAAGCTTCTGAATCATTTTGATATTCATACACCGATGACGAGCTACCATGAGTACAATAAGGTCGAGAAGGCGCGTGTGCTGGTGGAGAAGCTGAAATCGGGCATGAATATTGCCTGCATCACGGACGCCGGGACGCCGGGTATTTCGGATCCGGGCGAGGAGCTGGTGCGCCAGTGCTGCGAGGCGGGAATTAAAGTAACCGCGCTTCCGGGAGCGGTGGCGTGTGTTACGGCGCTGATTATTTCGGGACTTCCGACGAGACGGTTCTGTTTTGAGGCATTTCTTCCGACGGACAAGAAGGAGCACCAGCGGGTGCTTGCAGAGCTTCAGAATGAGACGCGCACGATTGTGCTTTACGAGGCGCCGCACCACCTTCTGCGGACTCTCACGGAGCTTTACGAGGCGCTGGGGGATAGAAAGGCGTCCATCTGCCGGGAGCTGACGAAGAAATACGAGACGGCATTCCGGACGACGCTTTCGCAGGCGGTGGCGTATTATACGGAAAATGAGCCGAAGGGCGAGTGCGTGATCGTCATCGAGGGCAAATCCGTCCAGGAGATCGAGGCGGAGGATCAGGCGCGCTGGCAGCAGATGTCCCTGGAAGAGCATATGGAACATTATGAATCACAGGGAAACAGCCGCAAGGAAGCGATGAAGCTGGTGGCGAAGGACCGCGGGGTTTCGAAGCGGGATGTGTACCAGGCGCTGCTGGAGGCGGAAGAGGCGTAGACACAAACGGAAAGCTGAAAAATGGGTAAGTGGAGTGGCGTTGGTGGAATGCTAGGGCGCTCTGGTTTGTGCAGATAAAAGAAAAATAGAATAAGATTTGAGAAAAGAACAAACTGTACTGATTAAAATATTTAAAAGTGTATATTTTAATCAGTACAGTTTTTGTTATAATTCCTACTAAGTTGATGCGGAAATGAATGTAAAAATACAGAATGTCAGTGAATTGTTTTTCGCAAGGCAGAATAGAAAGGCAGAAGAGGCGCTTGCCTGTGAATGATTCAGTGGATTCGGGTATTGATTGCAAGGATCGTAAGGACGCTTGGCTTACAAAGAAAAATCATATTCAACCACGGGAGGAATAAAAATGGCAGAGAATCGTTATGAACTGAATAAACAGCTGGCACAGATGTTAAAGGGCGGCGTTATCATGGATGTCACAACCCCGGAGCAGGCGAAGATCGCGGAGGCGGCAGGCGCGTGTGCGGTTATGGCGCTGGAGCGGATTCCGGCGGATATCCGGGCAGCGGGCGGTGTGTCCCGTATGAGTGACCCGAAGATGATTCGCGGCATTCAGGAGGCAGTTTCGATTCCGGTTATGGCGAAGTGCCGGATCGGTCATTTTGTGGAGGCGCAGATTCTGGAAGCGATCGAGATTGATTATATCGATGAGAGCGAGGTATTATCTCCTGCGGATGATGTGTACCATATTGACAAGACACAGTTCAAGGTTCCGTTTGTCTGCGGTGCGAGAGACCTGGGAGAGGCGCTGCGCCGGATCGAGGAAGGTGCTTCGATGATCCGTACCAAGGGCGAGCCGGGAACGGGCGATGTCGTACAGGCAGTCCGCCATATGCGTGCGATGAATTCGGAGATCCGCCGGGTTCAGAACCTGCGTGAGGATGAGCTTTACGAGGCAGCAAAACAGTTAAAAGTTCCGGTTCATCTGCTCCGCTATGTACATGACAATGGACGCCTCCCGGTTGTCAATTTCGCGGCAGGCGGCGTGGCTACCCCGGCGGATGCGGCTCTGATGATGCAGCTGGGCGCAGAGGGAGTCTTTGTTGGATCTGGTATCTTCAAGTCAGGCAATCCGGAGAAACGTGCGTCGGCGATCGTGCAGGCAGTAACGAATTACAAGGATGCAAAATTACTTGCTGCGATTTCTGAGGATCTGGGCGAGGCGATGGTTGGTATCAATGAGAATGAGATTGCGATTTTGATGGCAGAGCGGGGACAGTAAGATGGAGAAAAAACAGATAGGCGTGCTGGCGGTGCAGGGCGCGTTTGCCGAACACATTGCCATGGTACGGAAACTGGGCGCAGAGGCGTTTGAGATCCGGCAGCTTCCGGATCTGGAGCGGCCGATGGACGGACTGATTCTGCCGGGCGGTGAGAGCACCGCGATGCGCAAGCTCCTGGATGAGCTGGGGCTTTATGAGCCGCTTCGGGCAAAGATTGCGGCAGGGCTTCCGGTGTATGGAACGTGCGCGGGGCTTCTGCTTCTGGCCAAGGAGATCGAGGGCGGAACGCCGTGCTTTGCGACGATGGATGTGTCGGCGGTGCGGAATGCCTACGGGCGTCAGCTTGGAAGTTTTTACACGGAGGCTGAATTTGCCGGTCTGGGGACGATTCCGATGACTTTTATCCGCGCGCCGTACATCGCTTCGCTTCAGGAAAATGTTAAGGTGCTGGCGACAGTGGATGGAAAGATAGTCGCAGCCAGACAGGGAAACCAGTTTGCGACGGCATTTCATCCGGAATTGAATGAGGATGTGACGGTGCACCGGTATTTTCTAGAGGAAGTCTGCAAAGGAAATTAAGAGTGTAATTTGGTAAAAATTAGCGTGTGGTTGATGAAAAGTGAAACCTACTGGTAAGGGGAGCGAGAACTGCAGCCATTTAAAGCGGTCAGAATGGATGATATATTTCTGAAATGTGGGAAGATGTCATTGATTCTGACCTTTTCTTTATTTGTTTGGAAGGTGCGTTCTGTGAAAAAACAAAAAATGTACTTTGATAGGTTTTTGCGCTGAGGAAGGAAAACGCCCGGGAAAATGGCGGACTGCATGGAATTCCTATTGACAAAGTAGGAATTCCGCATTACAATCACTGATAAACCAATTAAAACAATATGAAATAAGAAAAATATATAAAAAACAAATTTGCTGATATAGCAAATAGACACAGGAGGATGACATCGTGGCTTATCAGATAGAGACAACTTGTATTTGCGGAGATCCGGAAACTTCTAAAAACCATTCTTTTGGCGCTGTTTCAGTACCGATTTACCAGACGGCGACTTTTGCCCACCCGGGTATTGGGGAATCGACCGGTCATAATTATACGCGTGAGAGCAACCCGACCAGAGACGAGTTGGAAAAGACTGTTTCGGCGCTGGAAGGAGCGGTTGATACCGTTGCCTGCACATCCGGTATGGCGGCGATCTCGCTGATGATGGAGCTGTTTGACAGTGGCAGCCATTTTGTATGTACCGAGGATCTGTATGGCGGTTCTGTCCGTATTTTTGAGGCACTGGAAAAGAAGCGCGGTTTTTCATTTTCCTATGTAAATACAGCCGATGTGGAGGCGGTTGAGAAGGCGATCACGGATCAGACGAAGGCACTCTACATCGAGACACCGAGCAACCCGACGATGCAGGTGACCGATCTGGCGGAAATGAGCCGTCTGGCGACGAAGCACGGACTGCTTCTGATCGTGGACAATACCTTCCTGTCCCCGTATCTGCAGAATCCGATCGCGCAGGGCGCGGATCTGGTTGTCCACAGCGGCACGAAGTTTTTAGGCGGTCACAATGATACGCTGGCTGGATTTTTATGTACGCCGATCAAGGCGCTGGCAGAGCAGATCCGGTATCTGTTCAAGACGATCGGAAGCGGACTTTCTCCGTTTGATTCTTTCTTAGTCCTGCGCGGCATCAAGACTCTGTCAGTGCGTGTGGAACGGCAGCAGGAGAATGCGATGAAGATCGCGAGCTGGCTGAAAGAGCAGAAAAAAGTAACGGATGTCTACTATGTAGGACTTCCGGAGCATCCGGGGTATGAGATCAACCAAAAACAGAGCCGCGGCGCGGGCAGCATGATTTCGTTCCGCACTGATACAGAGGAGACGGCGAGAAAGGTGCTGGAGCGCGTGAAGCTTATTTCCTATGCGGAGAGTCTGGGCGGCGTGGAGTCCCTGATTACCTATCCGATGCTGCAGACACACGGCGATGTGCCGGTTGAGATCCGGGAACGTCTTGGAATTACGGAGACATTTTTACGTCTGTCTGTCGGTATTGAAAATGTGGATGATCTGATTGCGGATTTGGAGCAGGCGTTAGCGTAAAAAGAGGATAGATATGTTTGGTATCGGTTTTGCATGGGCAGTGGGATATGGACATGGATGACAGGACGCCAGAGTGAAAACTGTTCATTGACAGGAACGATGGATTGGGAGGAAAATGCATGAAATACGATTTTGACAAAGTGGTGGACCGGCATGGTACCAACTGTTTAAAATATGATTTTGCCATCGAGCGAGGAAAACCAGCGGATATTTTACCGCTTTGGGTGGCTGATATGGATTTTCAGACGGCTCCGGCGATTTTAGAGCGGCTGGAAGAGACAGTAAAACATGGCATTTTCGGCTACAGTGATGGAAAAGAGGGCTATTTTGCGGCAGTCCAGAACTGGTACCGGGAGCGCTTTGGCTGGGAGACGAAACCGGAGTGGCTGGTGAAGACACCGGGCGTTGTATTCGCGCTGGCGGCGGCTGTCCGGGCGTATACAAAGGAAGGTGACGGCGTACTGCTTCAGCAGCCGGTGTACTATCCGTTTTCGGAAGTAATTACGGATAATGGGCGTAAGATTGTCAACAGCCCGCTGAAAATCACGGATGGCTATTATACGATGGATCTGGATGATCTGGAAACGAAGATCGTGGAAAATAAGGTCAAATTGTTCCTGCTTTGCAGTCCGCACAACCCGGTCGGACGTGTCTGGAGCGAGGAAGAACTGCGCCGGGTTGGCGAGATTTGCCTGCGTCACGGTGTGCTCGTGGTCAGCGATGAGATCCACAGTGATTTTACCCGCGAGGGACATCCGCACACAGTATTTGCGAAGCTGGGTGCAGAGTTTGAGCAGAACTGCCTGATCTGCACGGCACCATCTAAGACGTTCAATCTGGCGGGACTGCAGATTTCCAATATCTTTGTGCCGAACCCAGAGCTTCGGAAGAAACTCTTAAAGGAGATCGCGGCGGCAGGCTACAGCCAGGTCGGTCTGATGGGACTGGTAGCATGCCAGGCGGCGTATGAAGAGGGCGCGGAGTGGCTTGCACAGCTAAAAGCGTATCTGGAGGAGAACCGGAAGTTTGTGAAGGCGTATCTGGAAGAGCATCTGCCGGAAATCCGTCTGATCGAGCCGGAGGGAACCTACCTTCTGTGGCTGGATTTTAAGGCGCTTCATTTGAATGAAAAAGAGCTGGAACATCTGATCGTGGACAAGGCACATCTGTGGCTGGACAGCGGCGCGATGTTCGGACCGGACGGCGAGGGCTTCGAGCGGATCAATATCGCATGCCCGCGGGCGACGGTGGAGAAAGCGCTGAAGCAGCTGGAAGCGGCGATCCGCGGATAAAATTGATTGGGTCACGAATCAGAACCCGTATAAATAAAACCTGCCGCAGGCAGACTGTATCCCCCCATATAAACAGTCTGTCTGCGGCAGGTTTTTTGAATTCATAGGAACATTATTTTATGAGAACCGGAACACCGCAGTTCCATACGCCGGAAGCGGGTACGCAAAGGAGTATGGCTGTCCGTCACATTCGCTCTTGATGGAGCGGTAATGGCTGATCTTATCGCCGCGCTTGTAGTAGCCGTGTTCCTGGTCAAGCAGCAGCGTGTAGGTGCCGCGTTTCGGAACGCCGACGCGGTAATCGTCGCGGTCTACCGGGGTGAAGTTGCAGATGAAGAGAAGATTCTTTTTCTGTGTTTCATCGCGGCGGATAAAGCTGAAAATACTGCGGTCTCCGTCGTTGGCGTTGATCCACTGGAAGCCGTCATACTCCTCGTCCAGGCGGTAGAGCGCCGGATATTTGTGGTAGAGCGTCAAAAGCCCTTTCACATAATTCTGGAGGTCGGCATGGAACGGCTCTTTCGTAAGGTACCAGTCGAGGGAGACTTTTTCATCCCATTCATGGAACTGACCGAAATCCTGTCCCATGAAGAGAAGTTTCTTGCCCGGATGTCCGAGCATGAAAGTGTAGCCGACTTTCAGGTTGGCAAATTTATCCTCGTATTCGCCCGGCATTTTGTTGATCATCGAGCATTTGAGGTGGACGACCTCGTCGTGCGAGAGCACCAGAATGAAGTTTTCGCTGGTGCAGTAGGTGATGCCGAAGGTCATTTTGTTGTGGTTAAATTTACGGAAATACGGGTCGAGCTTCATGTATTCGAGGAAGTCATGCATCCAGCCCATATTCCATTTGAAGGTAAATCCAAGACCGTCCTCCTCCGGGCTCTTGGTAACCTTCGGCCAGGCGGTGGATTCCTCGGCAATGATGATGGCGCCGTCCTTCCGGCCGCGGATCACGCTGTTTAAATGTTTGAAGAACTCGATGGCTTCGAGGTTTTTGTTGTCGCCATATTTATTTGGTACCCACTGTCCGTCCTGGCGTCCATAGTCTAAGTAAAGCATGGAGGCGACGGCGTCCACGCGCAGACCGTCGATGTGGTATTCATCGAGCCAGTAGAGCGCGTTGGCGATCAGAAAATTGGATACCTCGTTTTTGGCATAATCAAAGACCTTGGTACCCCAGTCCGGGTGCTCGCCTTTGCGCGGGTCGGCATACTCATAGAGCGCCTGTCCGTCGAAATCGGCAAGTCCATGTGCATCCTTCGGAAAATGCGCCGGAACCCAGTCTAGGATGACACCGATGCCTTTTTTATGTAAGTAATTGACGAAATACATAAATTCCGCCGGGGTTCCGTAGCGGGAGGTCGGGGCAAAATAGCCGGTTACCTGATAGCCCCAGGAGCCGTCATACGGATGTTCGGCGATTCCCATGAGCTCTACATGGGTGTAGCCCATTTCCAGGACATAGTCAGCCAGCTCATGCGCGGCTTCCATGTAAGTGTAATAACCGTCCTTTTCCGGGCGGTTTTTCTTTTTCCAGGATCCTAAGTGAACCTCGTAGATAGAGATTGGCGCCTTGACCGGATCGGTGCCCGCGCGCGATTCCATCCATTTGGAATCGTTCCATTTGAAGCCGCGGATATCGGCGGTCACGGAAGCGGTTCCTGGACGGTATTCTGCCGAAAATGCATATGGATCTGCCTTAAATAAAATCGTTCCCGTGTGCGTGGTGATGGCGAATTTGTAGAGCTGTCCTACGCCAAGTCCCGGTACGAAGAGCTCGTAAATGCCGCTGTCTGCGACCGGCTTCATCGGGGTTGCATCCGGATTCCAGGCGTTGAAGTCGCCGACCAGGCTGACGGCGGCTGCGTGCGGCGCCCAGACCGCGAAATAGTAGCCGTCCTGTCCGCGATATGTATAAGGGTGTGCGCCCAGCTTGTGGTAGAGCTGGTAGTGGCGGCCTTCTCCGAAGAGATACCGGTCAAGCTCGCCGATCACGCCGAGTCCCTCTGTCTTTGGTTTTTTCGATGTGGTTCGTTTAGTAGTGGAAGCTGCTTTTTTCATAAGGTTACCCCTCCGTGATTCCGAGAATAACAGCGCTGTTACCCTCTAATTCTATCTGAATTTTGTTTGTATTCTTATCGATCAAAAACGATTTTCCGGTAATCAGATCCGTAGCTTGTTCCGCTGTCGTGTGGAATGGAAGCGGAACTTGTAAATAAGCGGCGTTGTCATCGTTGTTGGCAGCGGTAAGGATCGCCTGGTGGTCACCGTGTCTGGCAAATGCGTACTGCCGGTTTGTCAGCAGAAGTTCCTGATAACGCCCACCGTGAAGCGCCGGTTCGGCGGCGTGGATGGCGGCGAGTTTCTGGATCAGAAGTGTAAGCGGTGTCACGGTGCCTGCGTTGGTATCTGTGTTTGAGTCTGTGGTGCTTGAAGAGGTCTGGCAGCAGGTGTTTGCGCCTGCGTGTATGTTTGTGCCTGTGGCGCTCGAAAAGCTCTGGCAGTTGCCATTTGTGCGTATGCCTGTGTTTTGTCCGTCGCTGGTCTGCATTTCTTCTGCAAGCGGTCTCGGCGGCAGGATTCTCGGACGGAGTTCCGTATCAGAGTTGTGTCCGCGGCGTCCCTGAATGCCCCATTCACTTCCATAATAGATGGATGGAATGCCCGGAAGAGTGAACAGCAGCGTGTAAAGCGGCGCAAGATGTGCCGGATTTAACAGTTTGCTTGCGATCCGGTCTTCGTCGTGGTTGTCCACAAAGGTGTAGAGATCCCGCCCCACTGCTTCGAGGCGGCGGACATTGTGTGCCAGTTCGAAATAATTGTGGTCGTTGTGCGCGGAATAGATACTTTTGTGCATCTCGTAGTTGGTGACGGAATGAAGCATCTGCGGATTGACCCAGCGGGCGTATTCGCCGTGGATGACTTCACCCATCAGCCAGAATTCCGGCTTGATTTCATTTGCCAGCCGGCGCAGTTCCTGCATAAATTCAAAGGAAAGATCGCCCGCGCAGTCGAGGCGGATACCGTCGATGTCAAATTCCTGCACCCAGAAACGGACAGTGTCAAGCAGATAGTTCCGCACTTCCGGGTTTCCGTGGTTTAAGCAGGGAAGCTCCCAGATGCCGTGCCAGGATTCGTAACCGAAGGAATCGCCGAGCGGGCTGCCCCAGCCGAAATTGACGTTCCTGTACCATCCGGCGTAAGGGGACTGGTCACGGTGCGCCTGCAGGTTGCGGAAGGCGAAAAATTCGCGACCGGTGTGGTTGAATACGCCGTCCACGACGACGCGGATGCCATGCTCATGGCAGCAGTCCACGAAAGATCGGAACGAGCCGTTGGTTCCCAGCCGCCGGTCGATGAGCCGGAAATCGCGGGTATCATAGCCGTGCGTGGATGATTCAAACAGCGGTCCAATATAGATTGCGGAAATATGCAGACTCTCTAAATAGGGAATCCACAGCATCAGTTCGTCCATGCGGGAATCGGCGGAAACGTCCCTGTTTGTGCCATCCGCTGCCCCATCGGAGACGGGATAGGGATTGGCAAACGGCGATCCGGTCATTCCCAGAGGATACATATGGTAAAAGGTGGCTTTGTCGTACCAGGCTGTCATGAGAAAATTCCTCCTTGTGGCGGTTAAATGGTATTTTCCTGTTGTTTAATATGTCGTAAAAGGAACTGATACCGGAGGTGTGCGGCTTTCAGTTCGTAGATATAGCAGTCAATCAGAGTCGGATCGACGACCTCTTCAAAATGGTTGAAAACGGTGTTGATCGTGCTCATGGTCTGTCGCAGTTCTGTCAGCAGCTCCGGGGCAGGGTGGGCGGAAAAAATGTCCGTGCTGGTGATCCCGGAGCAGTGGGTGCGGTTGTGCTTCATGGTTTGATGCTCTCTTTCTGAATCCTATAAATTGGTACAACGATCAGTATATTCAGAAAATGGAAAGATATGCATCCTGGTTCAGGCGTCCATGGAAAGCACGGATTCCAGCAGATGTCCGAGCTGCATCAGTTTCCGGGTGCTGTCTTCGATTGAGAGATAATAGTAATTGCAGGTTCCCTCCCGGTGGACATCGATCAGCCCGGCTGTCTTTAAGATCTTCAAATGGTGGGAAACTGCCGGGCGCGACAGGCTGGTCCGTTCGGTGATCTCCCGGACGTTTAAGCCATGCGGACGGGGCTGATTGGGCAGGCTGATTGGACGGTCATCGTTTTTATCCGGCTGATTTGTGTTCATAGGGTTGTTTTTTTTGCGTCCCGTGAGGGCTTCGTCCGTCAGCGCTTCGATGATCGTCAGCCGTATTTCATCGCCCAGTGCGATAAAAAGAGGCATACAGGTATGAAAATGCTGTTTAAGTTCTGTTCCTTTTTTCATCGCGGCTCCTCCTTCTATAATGGTTTAAAAATTTAAACTAATAGTATTTTACCATTTTTTGTTTCGTCAGTCAATGGAAAGGAAATTGCTGGAATGGGTATTTATAGATAAAAAATAAAGAGATATTTTGGCAATTATTTTCAAATGACGAAATTGTCTAGCTAAAATAATGGGTTCAGATGCACAAAGTTTTTGAGATGTTTTTGGCGCATATTTCGGGTGTTTTGGGATTGACTTTTGACCAAAAACTGTTCATAATGGAGGAACATTCATGGATGGGTTCTTCCATCTGTCACGGGAATCCGGATTTCCCGTTGATCTATTATTAAGATTCTAAAAGTTAAGTTCAGAGAAATGTTCGATAATTTTTCAGGAATGTTTGAAGTGCATACAGGAAATGAATGGAAAAAGGTGGCGGTAAAAGCTGGCGCAGGACTGGCAGCTATCGTTTGCGGCAGGAGTTTTGAAAAGAGGACATACTGTGCAGAAATTGTTCGTTTCATGTATGCGAAAGAGAAGGAGGGGATGGATTGACCTTTTTGCTGCTGTTGTTTACTGGCTGCTGTGCGTTTTGGGATTTGAAAAAACGCCGTATTCCCAATGGGATGCTTCTGCTTGGCGGCCTGTTGTTTCTTTTGATTCGGTTTGGCCTGGGGATGAAGATGGGATATACGGCCGGATGGGACGGGCGGCTGCCGGGATATGGGGCGGCGCTTATGATGGGGATTGGCGAGACTTGTGGATATTTGATTCGTATCGGGAGTTTACTGATTGTCCTGTTCCCTTTGTATCTGTTTCGCATGATAGGTGCGGGGGACATCAAAATGGCAGCCGTCCTGTTTGGTGCCGCCGGGCTGCGGCAGGGCGGGCGGATTTTCCTGTGCGGGCTGGCAGCTGCCGGAATATGGTCGCTCGTATTACTTATCCGGCGTGGGATTGCCAGGCAGCGGCTTACATATCTTGTGTTTTATTTGTACCGATTCGCGCTTGGGGGAAGCGTCGAGCCGTACTATCTGGAAGCGCGGGATGGAAAAGAGGCATCTTTTTGTCTGGCACCGTGCCTGTTTTTGGGAGTGATTGGGGCGGAGCTGATTCGGTATCTGTAAGGAAAATGGCTTGTGATTAGGGAGGTGGCGGTGCGATGAAGCATATTCTGGCGGTGTATGATGTGGATCCGGTCTATGCGGCGCGGTTTGCAGAGGTAGTTAACCAGAAGGAAAAAATACCGTTTGAGGTGGTGGCGTTCAGCTCGATCGAGCGGCTGCGGGCATTTGCGGCGGAACATCCGGTAAAGCTTCTGTTGTTGGGCGAGCATGTTCCGGCGGAAGAAAAGGAGTCCATCCGGGCGGAAAAGGTTATTCTTTTATCGGATAATGGGGGAAAACCGGTCAGTCCGTCAGTTCCCTGTGTTTACAAATACCAGTCCAGCGATGCGATTGTGCGCGACGTGATGACCTGGTATGGGGAAAGCCCGGGGGAGCTGCCGGAGGTGTCCGGGCGGGGGCTGGCGAAGGTCTTGGGAGTGTATTCGCCGGTTGGACGGTGTTTAAAGACCTCGTTTGCCCTGACAATGGGAAAACTTTTGGCACAGGAGGAGCGGGTGCTGTATCTGAACCTGGAGGAATTTTCCGGTCTGTCGGTTTTGATGAAAGAAGAATATAAGAGTGATTTGTCGGATCTGTTGTATTTTTACAATGGTGGAAGCTATAATTCGCTTCGTTTGAGCAGCGTTGTCCACACGATGGGGGAGCTGGATTATATTCCGCCGGTGCGCTATCCGGAGGATCTGGATCAGGCGGGAGAGGAGGCAATCGCGGGGCTTATACGGGCAATTGCCGGGGAGAGTGCGTATGATACGCTGGTAGTGGATATAGGAAGCGGGCGCAGGACGGCGCTTTCGGTAATGAAGCTGTGCCGGGTAATTTATATGCCGATCCGGGAAGATCCGGTGTCTTTGGCAAAGCTTAAGGAGCTGGAGCAGTATTTTTCACAGACAGGAAATGGCATGCTAAGGGAACGTATTAAACGCCTGAAGCTTCCGTATCACGGCAGTTTTGGACGGGGCGATTATATTGACCAGCTCTTATGGGGAGAACTGGGTGATTATGTCCGGCAGCTGCTGCGGGGAAGCAGTGTGGGCGGATAATGTTCATTGTGGGTTAAATTAGAAGGGCAAAGTCTTTTGACAGGGATAAATTGAGCGGGATTTTGCCAGTCATTCTAAAGAGTAAACGGTTGTGAGAGAAACAACTGGCAGGGGGAAGTATGCAGGAGCAGAAAATGGTTTTGAGGCAGCGTCTGATGGAGCAGATGGAGAGCCGTATGCAGGTGGAGGATGAGGAGCTGCGCGACCTGATCGACATGGCGATTCTGGAAGCGGCAGAAGGGGCGTATCTGCCGTTAAAAGAGCGGCTTTGTTTGAGAAAAGAGCTGTTTGATTCATTCAGACGGCTGGATATTTTGCAGGAGCTGGTCGATGATCCGACGATCACGGAGATCATGGTAAATGGCACGGAGCACATTTTTGTCGAGCGGCAGGGGCGTGTGGAAGAGTTAGAAAAGCACTTTGATTCGGTAGGGCAGCTAGAGGATCTGATTCAGCAGATTGTAAGCCGTGTCAACCGGACGGTCAATCTGGCATCCCCGATTGCGGATGCGAGACTGGAAGATGGTTCTCGTGTCCACGTGGTGCTGGCACCGGTGGCGTTAAATGGGCCGATTTTAACGATCCGGAAGTTCCCGGAACCGATCACGATGGAACGTCTGATTGAGTTAAAAAGTATCAGCCGGGAGGCAGCGGCATTTTTGCAGAAAGCGGTCGAGCGGGGACTCAATATTTTTATCAGCGGCGGAACCGGATCGGGAAAAACGACGATCTTAAACGCCATGTCCGGCTATATTCCACAGGAGGACCGCGTCATTACGATCGAGGATTCGGCAGAGCTTCAAATCCGCCATGTAACGAATCTTGTCAGCCTGGAAACACGGGTAGAAAACCGGGATGGTTCGCAGGAGATTTCCATGCGCGATCTGATCCGGGCGAGTCTCCGAATGCGTCCGGACCGCATCATCGTTGGGGAGGTCCGGGGCGGCGAGGCGCTGGAAATGCTGCAGGCGATGAATACGGGACACGATGGCTCGCTCTCAACCGGACATGCAAACAGCGCCAAAGATATGCTCTCAAGACTGGAAACGATGGTTCTGATGGCAGCAGAGCTGCCGCTTGCGGCGGTCCGGAGCCAGATCGGTTCAGCACTCGATCTGATGGTCCATGTCGGGCGGATGCGGGACCGGAGCCGGAAGGTGCTGGAGATCACGGAGGTGATAGGCTATGAAAATGGGGAAATCCGCCTTTCTCCCATCTATCAGTTTCAGGAAAGCGGGGAGACAGCTTCCGGACAGGTGGAAGGAGCACTTGTCCAGGTTGGCAGATTTGAAGGGCGGCGCAGATTCACGGGAGGAAGTGCTTTCTGATTACCGGGTTTACCACCTGACGGGGCAGGAGTGGATACGTTACCTTCTGGAGGGAACAGCGGTGTGCGCCGTGACGGCATATGTATTCTACCGTTCATTTCTGGCGTTCGTTCTGATGCTTCCGGCGGGGATGCTGCGGCCGTTTTTTAAGAGGCGGGAGCTCTGCCGCCGGAGAAAAGAGGAGCTTCGGCTCCAGTTTAAGGAAGCGATTCAGATCGTGGCTTCGGCGCTGGCTGCAGGCTATTCGGTGGAAAATGCGTTTATTGCGAGCGTGCGCGATCTGGAAGAACAATACGGAAAAGAAGGGATGATTACCCGTGAGTTTTCATATCTGGCAAGCCAGCTTAAAATGAACCGGACCGTGGAGGCGCTGCTTTCTTCCTTTGCGAAGAGGAGCGGTCTGGATGAGGTGGAAAATTTCTCTGTTATTTTTACTGTATCCAAACGGAGCCGGGGCGAGCTGGCAAGCGTGGTTCACCATGTCGTTCACGTGATTTCGGATCGCATTCAGGTGCGGGAGGAAATTCTCACGATGACGGCAGAAAAGCAGTTTGAACAGAGAATTATGAACCTGATGCCGTACCTGATCGTGCTCTACGTGGATTTGTCATCGCCGGGCTTTTTCTCACAGATGTATGAGACAGCGGTGGGGCGGGTGGTGATGACAGGGTGTCTGGTGGTCTATCTGCTGGCATGGAGGGTATCGGGGAAAATTCTTCAGATTGAGGTGTGAAACAGCATGGGTAAAATGGGGAAAAAGCAGGTTTTATGCATTCTTTTGGGGATAATTCTGGCAGCTGCGGGATATCTGGTGGAAAAACGGGATGGGGCGCTGGAAGATGGGAACCGGCTGAACCGCTATGCATACGGAGAAGGAGAACGGCAGCAGGAAGTGTGGGTGCGCGGACTGTGCGAGAAGGAGATTCCGGTGGAAATTTCGCTCGGAGAGCGGGAATATGCGGAAGAGGATGCAAAAAAAGCATTGCTGGAGGCGGGAGGTAAACTGGCGGATTTAATTCGGGGAAACAATCTGTCCCTGCAGGAGGTAAGGGAAGATCTACATCTCGTCGGCTGGCTGGAAGAAGAGGGCATCCGGGTCCGCTGGACACCGGAGGATGCGGAATGGATTCAGACGGATGGGACAGTTTTAAATGAAGAATGTCCGGAGAAGGGGATTCAGACAGAACTGACCGCATCCCTGCAGGCGGGGGTATTCAGCCGGGAGTACCGGTTTCCGGTCACGCTATATCCGCCGCTTCGGACGAAGCAGCAGGAAAAAGAGGCAGGTTTTAAGCGGCTGTTAAAGCAGATGGATGAGGCGCAGAGAACGGAAGGGCAGCTGGTTCTGCCAAAGATGTATGAGGGGAAGAATTTATCTTACCGGGTGCGCGGAGACAGGGAATATCTGCTGTTTCCGGTGCTGGGGATTGCGGCGGCAATTCTGCTTCCTCTTTATGAAAAACAGAAGGAGAGTGAGGCGAAAAAGAAGAAAAAGCGGGAGCTGATGGAAGATTATCCGGAGATTGTATCAAAGCTGACTGTATTTTCCGGGGCGGGGCTTCCGGTCCGCCGGGCATGGGAGCGGATTGTGCTGGAATACGAGGCGGCATGCCGGGCGGGAACACAGACGGAGCGGGCGGCATACCGGGAAATGGCAGCGGCATATCACCGGATGCAGCGCGGTGTCCCGGAACTACAGGCATATGCGGAATTTGGTGCGGGCTGCCGCCTGAGACCGTACCGGAAGCTTTCCGGGCTTTTGGAGCAGAATGTCAGAAATGGGGCAGAAGGACTTCGAAAGGCGCTGGAGACAGAGATGGAGTCGGCGTTTGAAGAAGAGAAAGCACTGGCAAGACGCCGGGGGGAAGAGGCATCCACAAAGCTGATGCTTCCATTGTTTTTGATGTTGATGATTATTATGGTGATGGTTTCAGTCCCGGCGTTTCTGGCGTTTGGGATCTGAAAAATGGGGAGAAAGGAGAAAAAGTATATGGATAAAGCGTATCTGGTAAGAGAAGTAAAATCGTTTCTGATGGACGAGGATGGTGTGGGGGTCATTGAGTTAGTGCTGATTCTGGTGGAAATATTTACCCCCTAATTTACGCTATATATTATGTAAATACAGTGGA
>NZ_CAKVZK010000043.1:0-21049 GCF_934835585.1 Clostridium sp. AF02-29
ACATGACATCCCGATAGAATACCGGCATCGCATGATTCTCACAGACCAGCTTCGGTTTCCCCCTCAGTTCTCCCTTTTCCCACAAACTAAGGCGTGATTGATAGGAGGACACTGCTCCAAGTGCGTGTTGAATCGCCGCTCTTCTCAGATAAGATGGCATCTTAGGAAAATGACGGTCAAACGGAAATCTGGCATGATTCTTTTTTGTCTCATGTACCAGATGTTCCGCCTCATTAAAGCGTTTTTGTAGATTTTTGATTTCTGAAAGTTCTTCCCATATCTCTGCATACACCGGAATCAGATAGGAAACTGCTTTCCGAAAAATATCCAGCGTAGAGCGGAGCGGTATATTCTTTTTTTTAATTTCTACTCCATAGCTGGATACAATCTGCATAAAGGTCCCTGCTTTCTGTTTTCGATATTTCGCACACTGTGCAAAATGATACTGTAAAAAATACGCATTTCTTCTACCTACGAAAGTAATTTTTCTTTCGTAGGTAATACACTATATTTACATTTATATTATACCATGCATCTCTTTGCAAGGCAAACATTTGTTCTGTATCTATTAAAATAATTGGCACACCTAACTCATCACTAAAGTAACGAGAATGCGGTGTGCCGTTTTTCAACCTTTTTCCATCCAGCGTCTCGTAAACCGTTACACTTTCGTTATTGTACACGCATACGTGTCCAGTAACGGAATTTGCCGTGGCTTCGCATTTGAATACGGCAAATTCCTGCTGCCACCACGTTTTCTTACGGCACTTTCGGTTCCAAAAGTGCCTACCCGTGAACAATAACCCGGCCACTTTGCAATTCGCCATCCGGCGCTTTGTAAACTTTCACACTTTCTTGCAGATCGTTTCTTTTTTTACTATAATAACTTTAATCATCGTTTTGGTTTACACATTTTGCAGACCGGATCAACTCATTTCCTACATCAAATAAATTCCGGAGGTTTTATATATGAAGATAAAGGAAGGAAAATCAGCGCTGGAACAGAATCTGTACCGCTCCTTTCTGCTCCTTTCCGCTACCCTGGTGCTCATCTCACTTGGTTTTACTCTGTTTTTTGATATTTCCAGGCAGCGAAAGGATATGGACAAGCTGATCAGCGGTACTGCTTCTTATATTGCTGCAATTCCGGATGTCGCCGCCATGCTGGAAAACGGCTATCCTGATTCCACCGTGACCCGCGACCTGGATTCTCTTTCTTTGAATATACCAGATATCAATGTCATCGTCATCAGTGATAAAAACGGACTGCGCTTTTACCACACGGACCGTCTGAAAACCGGCGATTCCTACGTAGCAGGTGACGAGGACGCTATTCTGGCAGGAAGCGATCCATATATCACAACCGGCTACGGCACGCACGGCATGCAGCGGCGCGCCTTTCACGCAGTAAAAAACAGCGGCGGAGAGATCGTCGGTTTTGTGATGGTTTCCCTGTTCACCGCTACCCTGTCCGCCCAGCACCGCAGTCTGCTGTTCTTTTATATAATTATATTCCTGATCATGATGATCGTCAGCATTTCCCTGACGCACACAATGTTCTCCCTGCTGCGCGACTCCCTGTTGGGATATGACCCGGAAGAACTCGTCAATATTTATACCCGCCAGGATGAGGTCATGAATATGATCGACGAGGGACTTGCCGCAACCGATCTGGACGGCAGAATTCTCTTTGCCAACCAGAAAGTTTCCACAATACTCGGTTGTCCTGCAAACGAACCTCCGCTCACCCACTTAACGATTCAGGAATTGTTTCCACAGACCGCTTTCGATCAGGTCATAAAAACCGGCGAAAGTGTAACGCACGAGAGCATCAGCTTCGCCGGACGCCAGCTCATCGTCAAGGAGGTGCCAATCCATGGACGCGGCAAACAGGCGCGCCGGGGTGTCCTGATCGTTTTATTTGACCGCACCGACCTCCTGCGTCTCTCCGACGAGCTTTCCGGCGCCCACAATATGTTGGACACGCTGCGCGCGTTCAACCATGAATTTTTAAATAAGCTGCACATCATTCTCGGCTACCTACAGACCGGGGAGATTCAGCAGGCGATGAATTTTATCACCAACAGCAGCCTTGTCTCCAGCCAGTCCGTCCGTGAGACAGCCAACTGCATCCGCGTTCCAAAGATCTGTGCACTTGTGATCGGGAAAATGATGCACGCTGCTGAGCTTGGCATCCGCCTGCAGGTCAGCACCGACAGCACCTGCCGCGACCATGATCTGCTGATCCCGGTGGAAGGATTTGTCACCATTCTCGGCAATCTGATGGAAAATGCCATTGAAGAGCTAAGCCATGATCACACCGCCAGTCCGGATGTCATTAACGCATCTGAAAGCCCGCGCGAGATCCACATCGGCATCTACTGCCGCCCAGACGTCAACATCATCACCTGCGAGGACACCGGGCGCGGCATACAGCCGGAGCTGCTCGATCATATTTTCGAAAAAGGTGTTTCCTCCAAGGGCGAGAACCGCGGAACCGGGCTTTTCCTGGTTCATGAGCTGATGGAGGAGTACGGCGGAACCATCGATATCGACACAGAGCCTGGCGAGGGCACCTGCTTCACCCTGACATTTACCCGAAAGGAGACAGAATCTAATGTATAAAGTCATTATTATAGAAGATGATCCGATGGTTGCATCCATCAATAAACAGTACGTCGAGCTGACCTCCTCTTTTCACGTGGAGGCAACTTTCAAAAACGGCATCCTTGCCCTGCAGTATCTGCAGAACTGCACGGTTGACCTGGTTATTCTCGACTACTACACGCCTCAGATGAACGGTGACGAATTTATCGACCAGCTCCACGCGGCTGGCATGACCCCTGCGATCATCATGGTAACCTCTGCCAACGACGCAGAGACCGTCCGCCGGCTTATATCCCGCGGCGTCACCGATTATCTCGTCAAACCATTTGAATATGACCGTTTCAAAGCTGCCCTGGAACGATTTGCGAAACGTCAGGAGGAATTGAAAACATCGGCGTCCGCTTCTGACCTGGGACAGGCGGAGATCGACCGCCTCTTCTCCGTCCCAGATGTCTCCTCCCAGAGCGCTCCGCTGACAAAGGGCTTAAATGAACGCACCCTTGGACTGATCCGCCTCTTCCTCTCCGAACATCCGGAAGAGGTCTGGTCCAGCGAACAGATTTCGGAACAGGTTCATTTGTCCCGTATTACAGTCCGGCGGTACTTAAATTACTTAGTCGAAACCAACGAACTGGTCAGCATGATCGATTACCAGACCGGTGGACGCCCTTCTATTAAGTATAGATATTCCGTAACTGTTCAGTAGGTCTGCGCATTTACTGCGCTGACCGTACGAAAACATGGGCCAGCAGGCAAAAATCCCATTGCCGCAGGCAATTTTTAATGGATTTTTGCGCGTGACTGTGAAGGTACTGAACAGTTACGATATTCCGGAAAATAAGAACCACTTCGTCTTCCAGCAATATTCAGGTTTTTCCTGCCTTTTCGCGGCTGCAGCAGTACAGATTCACCATAGAGCCGAATCTATACTGCAGTCGCTTTTTTATAGTCATTTTTATTTACAATACTTACAAAACTGTATTTAAAATTACATAAATTGACTTCCCTTTTTCAATCTTATAAACTGTTTATAAAAGAAATAAACAAATTCTTAAAAAAGAATGGAGGGAAGTTCTATGTTAGAACACATTATGGGATACTTTGGAACTTACACACCGGCAGCCGACGGTGCCATCGCAACATTCCAGTTCGAGTATCTGACCACACTTGGTTTCGCAGCCATCGTTATCTTCTTAGGACGCGCGATTGTCGCTCACAGCGCCCTGCTCAGAAAATATGCTATACCGGCTCCGGTTATCTCTGGTATCATCTTTTCTGTTGTTGTATCTATCATCAAGGGTTCCGGAATCATCGGTTTTTCCTTTGATGCAAAAATCGTAAAAGACTTATGCCAGAACTTATTCTTCCTGTGCGTAGGTTTCGGCTTCAGCTACAAGATGTTAAAACACGCAGGCGGAAAGCTTTGTATCGCAATCGCAGTTGCGGCCTGTGTCCTGATTACCTTACAGGATGTCGTTGGTTACCTGGTAGGCAGCGCCATCGGTCTTCATCCGCTTCTGGCTCTGCAGTGTTCTTCCTCAGCTATGTCCGGCGGTGTTGGTACTGCTTCTGCATTTGGTCCTATCTTCGAGAACATGGGTGCTCCGGATGCAACCACAGTCGGTGTAGCAGCCGGTACTATGGGCAACATCATGGGTTCCTTAATCGGTGGCCCGGTTGCAGCTTTCCTGATTTCCCGTCACGGTCTGAAATCTGACCCGAACGACAGACCGGAATCCGCAAAAGCAGGTTCAGCAGCTGTTCTTAACAACACCCGTATGATCAAAGCATTTGCCCTGTCTCTGCTTGTAGCAGCACTTGGTATGCCGATCTACTGCCTGTTAGACAACATCCCGATGATCGAGATGCCGAAATTCATCGGCTGTCTGTTCGCAGGTGCTATCGCAAGAAACATCATGGATGCAGCTGGTATCGAATTCCCGGTTCCGGAGATCGACGCTATCGAGCATATGTTCCTGGAACTCTACCTGGCACTGGTTCTGATGACCATCGATATCACAAAGCTGGCTCCGGTAGCTGGTCAGATGGGTATCATCCTCCTTGCACAGGCTATCCTGATGGCACTCTTTGCAATCTTCGTATCTTTCAACGTATTTGGCCGCGATTACGGTGCAGCTGTTATGGCAGCTGGTAACTGTGGATGGGGCTGTGGTTCAGGTCCGAACGCAGTAGCAAACGAGAAAGCCGTTATGGATCAGTATGGATGGCACACCGTTGCTTGGGTTCTGTATCCGTCCTTCGCAGTTATCATCGACGATATTTACAACCCGATTTTCCTTTCCATCTTCTCCAGCCTGATTACAAAATAATCACTGAGACGAGATAGGAACACTTCATATAAGACACCTTTTATATAACAACATACCTAAAGCTCAATTGAAAATGTAACCTGAAAGAAGAGCGTCCGGTTCCCCCACATAAACCGGACGCTCTTTTTTTTTCATAGAAATTTTCTATACTATCTATCTTCTATCTTGGTCTTGTCTTATCACTGTTTTTTATGTTATACTTTTTATAGAGTTTTAATATTCTTTTAATCGCTAAGGCAGCATTCGACAGAACCGCTGCGTTTTTTTATATACTGATAAACTACGAAAAGGTGAGATCTATGAAAATAAAAAAACTAGTAAAATTGGCACCAATGATGCTTCTTACCTTCCTGCTCGGACTTTCCGGCTGTTCCGGCAGCACCTCCGCAGATGCGCGGGTCAACGACCATCCCAACGAAGCAGACGAAGAGCTGCACGTTCTGACCATCGGAACTGCCGACAGCGGCGGAACCATGTACCCGGTTGGCAGTGCCATCGCCTCTGTTTTAAGCGGACATGATGAACAGCTCAAGGTCAATTTAAGCGCCTCCAACGGTTCCTACACGAACGTGGAAAATATCAAAAACGGACAATTTGATATGGGACTGGTCAGCGGCGATGTGGCATTTTCCGCCTATCAGGGAACGGACGAATTTTCCGGTCATCCGGTCGAATCCCTGCGGGCGATCGGGGCCGTCTATTCAAGCCTGTCCACCTGGATGGCGCCGGAATCTGAGCATATCTCCTACGTTCATGAACTCGCCGGACACCACATTGCCGTCGGACCAGAAGGATCCACCACGGAGCTTTCCGCCCGCACCGCTCTCAAGGCAGCCGGGCTCAATATTGCCAACACTGCCCTTGAAAACTACAGCTTCTCCGCCAGCGTGGACTCTGTCTTAAACGGTAAACTCGACGCCGTCCACAGCTTCGCCGGAATCCCGGTCCACAGCCTGACCGACCTGGCCAGCCAGACGCCCTGCCGCCTGCTGGAGTACACTGACGAAGAACTGCAAAAAATTCTTGCAGCCAGCCCCTTCTACGTCCGCGCCACTGTCCCAGCCGGTACCTATCCGGGACAAACCGAGACACTGAAAACCTTCGGAATCAAATGCCTTCTCTGCGTGGACGCATCCATGGACGAACAGCTGGTCTACACCATCACCAAGATTCTCGACGAATCCCGTGAAGAACTGATCAGCGCCCACCCATCCTTAAGTAACTTATCTGATCCGGAATATATATGCAGCCAGCTTCCTATTCCGCTGCATCCGGGAGCTGAGAAATATTATACGGAACAGGGGCTGTTGAAAACAGAGTAACACCAAAACCTGGCGCATGGACGAATTTTCCTAAGACAAAAAAGCCAGGGCTGCAGCATTCCGCAGTCCTGGCTTTTTCGATGCCCGATTACCTGATTATTTTTACTTCCGGATCTCCCGCAGCAAATTCACCATCTCGATTGCTCCCATCGCGCAGTCAAATCCCTTATTTCCGCTCTTTGTTCCCGCTCTCTCGATCGCCTGCTCGATCGTATCCGTCGTCAGCACGCCAAACATAACCGGCACGCTGCTTGCCAGAGAAACCTGTGCGATTCCTTTCGAAACCTCGCTGCACACATAATCATAATGGCTTGTGCTTCCACGGATAACTGCACCCACGCAGATCACCGCATCATACTTTCCGCACTTCGCCATCTCCGACGCAATCAGTGGAATCTCAAAAGCACCTGGAACCCACGCAACATCTACGTCCTCCTCCGAGACATTGTGACGGCGCAGCGCATCCTGCGCGCCTGCGACCAGTTTCGAGGTGATAAACTCATTGAATCGTGCCGCCACAATTCCGATCCTCATATTATTTTCCGCTACTACGTTTCCTTCAAATGTACGCATAAGTACCATCCTTTCCGACGATCTATTTTCGCCTGTCACTTTTTCTATTTAAAATTCAAAATATGTCCCATACGCGCCTGCTTCGTTTTCAGGTAAAATCCATCATACGGCGTCGCCTCCATCTGAATCGGCACGCGCTCCTTGATTTCCATGCCAAAATCCGAAAGCTGGTATACCTTATCCGGGTTATTGGTCAGAAGACGCAGCGTCTTGATTCCCAGATCCTTTAAAATCTGTGCCCCAATGTAGTATTCCCGCAGATCGCCCTTAAATCCCAGCGCCAGGTTCGCATCCAGCGTGTCCATGCCGCCATCCTGCAGCTTGTAGGCGCGCAGCTTATTTAAAAGCCCGATGCCGCGTCCCTCCTGCCGCATATAGAGGAGAACGCCTCGTCCCTCTTTCTCAATCTGGGTCATCGCCGACGCAAGCTGCTGTCCACAGTCGCACCGCAGAGAACCAAATGCATCGCCGGTCAGGCACTCCGAATGCACGCGGCAGAGTACATCTTTCCCATCTCCGATATCGCCCTTGACGAGTGCCACATGGTGTTCTCCATTTAAGAGATTCAGGTAGCCATACGCGCGGAATTCGCCGTATTTCGTCGGCATCCGCGTCTCTGCCACACACTCGACCAGCTTTTCATGTCTCTTGCGGTACTCCTGCAGCTGTTTAATGGAAATCATCGCCAGACCCCATTGTTCTGCCATCGCAAATAATTCTTCCGACCGCATCATCGTTCCATCCTCGCGCATGATCTCGCAGCACAGACCGCATTCCGGCAGCCCTGCAAGCCGCATCAGGTCTACCGTCGCCTCTGTGTGACCGTTGCGCTCCAGAGTGCCGTTTTTCTTCGCCATCAGCGGAAACATATGTCCCGGGCGGCGGAAATCCTCCGGCTTTGTGTCCGGATCCACGCACGCGCGCGCCGTAATACCGCGCTCCTCGGCAGAAATACCGGTGGTCGTCGTTTTATGGTCGATCGATACGGTAAACGCCGTCTCATGGTTATCCGTGTTATCCATCACCATCTGTGGGAATTGCAGCTTCCGGCAGATTTCTGCGCTCATCGGCATACAGATTAAGCCCTTCGCATGCGTCGCCATGAAATTGACATTTTCTGTCGTGGCAAAACTTGCCGCGCAGATAAGATCGCCTTCATTTTCGCGATCCTCGTCATCCGTAACCAGGATTAAATGTCCTTTTTTCAGCTCGTCCAGAGCCATTTCAACTGTATCAAACTGCTTCATTGTTCTCCTCCTCTATTAAAATCCATACCGCTGCAGAAATTCTCTTGTCATGCCCTTTCCTGCCTTATCCTCTTCTTCCGCTCCTATCAGCTTCGCCACATACTTTCCAATGCAGTCATTTTCCAGATTGACAATATCGCCTGCCCGCTTAAACGCAAGCGCTGTCTCCTGCAACGTATGCGGGATGATGGATACGGAAAATGATACGTGATCCACCCGTGCGACCGTCAGGCTGATTCCGTCGATCGCGATCGATCCTTTTTCCACAATCAGCCGCAGAATCGGTTCTGGAGCCTGAATCGTATACCAGACGGCATTTCCGTCCCGGCGCACATCCCGGATGGTTCCGGTTCCGTCGATGTGACCGGAGACGATATGTCCGCCAAACCGTCCGCCCGCCAGCATCGCCCGCTCCAGATTGACCGGGCTTTTGACACCCAGCGCCCCCAGGGACGAACGGTTCAGCGTCTCATGCATCACATCCGCACAGAAATAATCTCTCCCAAATGACGTGACCGTCAGACACACACCGTTGACCGCAATGCTGTCGCCCAGATGAACATCCGAGAGCACCTTAGACGCAGCAACCGTCAGCCGTGCCGAGACTGCCTGGCGCTCAATCGCACGGATCTTTCCCACTTCCTCTATGATTCCTGTGAACATCTTTTCTCCTTTTCAAATCAGCGATTTTTTCCCGTTCTAACACCGCCTCATTCATCTTGACCGGACACCTCATATTCCAGCAGCAGATCCTCTCCCAGCCACACTGCCTCCGGCTTTTTAAGAAGAAATGCCTCCGGCGGCGCATCCACGCCGGTTCCCCTCACCGGGGTCGGGGCGCCTGCCCCTCCGAAAATCTTCGGAGCAATGTACGCCTGCACCCGGTTCACAAGCCCTGCCTTTAAAAACGACCATGCTAGCGTCCCGCCGCTCTCGACCATCACGCTGTCCACTTTCTCCTCGCCCAGCCGCTGCATCATCGCCTGCAAATCCAGTTCTCCCTCTTTTGCCGGGACACTTAAAACACGACAGCCGGCGTCCTCATATGCTTTCTTCCTTCCGGCATCCGATACCGCCGTCACAATCCAGGTCGGTGTCTCCCGCGCGGTCTGTACCACGGTCGATGAAAGCGGTGTCCGAAGCTTCGTATCTGCAATCACCCGGATCGGATTTTTCCCTCCCGGAATCCGGCAGGTCAGCTGCGGATTGTCCGCCAGCACCGTCGAAACACCAGTCAGAATCGCCATATAACGCCCGCGGTCCTCATGCACCCGCTTCCGCGCCGCCTCGCCCGTGATCCACTGGGATTTACCCGACACCGTCGCTGTCTTTCCGTCGAGTGTCATCGCGTATTTCAGCACCGTAAACGGAAGTTTCGTCCGCATGAAATGGAAGAACACCTCATTCTGCCGTTCACACTCTCCGCGTAAAACTCCGGCCACCACTTCCAGCCCTTTTTCCCTCAGAAGCCGGATGCCGCGCCCTGCCACCACTGGATTCGGATCCGTACAGCCGACAATCACGCGCTTCACCCCGGATGCCAGCACTGCTTCCGTACACGGCGGCTGTTTTCCGGTGTGACAGCAAGGTTCCAGCGTCACATACAAATCTGCTCCCGCCGTCTCTTCGCCCCGCTCTGCCGCATTCTTAAATGCTTCCCGTTCTGCATGAAGCTGTCCATATCGTGTATGATATCCCTCGCCGATGATGCGTCCATCCTTTACCAGCACCGCGCCGACCATCGGATTCGGATTGACCCATCCTTGCCCTTTTTCTGCCAGTGCTAACGCCTGCTTCATATATTCCCGATCCTGTGGCTGCTCACCGGGAACCTTTACATGGATTCGTTCCATCTTTTTCCCCACCTTTCTATCAAAAGAATGTGCCAAGGCACATTCTCGCACCGAACGCGGTCGCCTGCGACCTATTTCTGCTTCGCGCAAGTGTGCATCCTCACGGAGCGTTTTTTGTTTCATATGATACAATTTTTGAAACAAAAAAGCCCTGAAATGTGAAATACTTTTATTTTCACATCTCAGGGCTTATAATTTCTATTTTATAATATCTTTCATGATATTAATTATCGTAAATATTTTTTATACATCCTTTCTCGATGACTTTTCTCCCTCTTTTGCCATAGCGGTATATATCCGCCATATCCATCATCCAGGGAAGTGCATCTGGAAGCTTCCCGGCACCGCCGTTTTTATTTACGTTTTCTCTTCTTTCATCCAGACTATACGGTCGGTTTTGGAATTGCACCAAATCATGCGCCATGCGCTCGCGGACTTTACCGCCGGTCGGGAATTACACCCTGCCCTGAAGATATCGTTATTTTGTTGTCATTCATTATCTGTATTGCATTATAGATCCAGAGGATCCGTTTGTCAATCCACTATTTTTATCATTTATTGATTGATGACAGTGTTATCTGAGTTACCGTTCCATTTAGCGCGCTCTACACAGCGCCCCATAATGCGCCCAATCAAAAGAAGATACACGATCACCGACACCGTCGTTCCGCCGAAATCCGATACCACTTCTGCGTAGAAAACATTTTCAACTCCCGCAAACACCGGAATCAGGAACACGCTGACCAGGTACAGCAGCTTCCGGAACATTGACAGTGAGATCGCCACCGACGGCACGCCCATTCCGGTAAATCCATCTACGACCTCATACTGGACTGCCAGTGGAATAATCCCCATCGTGTAGACCCGGATCGCCCAGACGGTCAGTTCCACATAGGACTCATTGCGCGTAAAGAGATACACAAAATACTGCGCCAGCGTCCGGGAAAACAGGAACATGATGCTGCACTGCACCACCGCCAGCAATGTGATATACTTCTGTGCGCTCCGGATCCGATCCGGGCGTCCCGCGCCGAAATTGAAGCCCAGGATCGCACCCGTTCCCGATGTAATGCCTCCGAGCGGCATCGTCACGATCAGCATAAAGCTCTGCACGATTGTCGTACAGGTCAAAAGCATGTCCGCCTCCGCGCCGCCATACATCTGAATTACCGTATTGAGCGAAATGATCAGCACATTGTCAAATGCGATAATCAAAAATGGCGACAGTCCCATCAGCGCAATCTTACAGACTGTCTTCACCTGTGGACATTCAAATTCAAGCCGCAGAAGCACGCGATTTCCTCGCAGGAAACGAAGGACAAAGGCCGCCGACGCAAACTGTGACAGAACCGTGGCAAACGCCGCCCCCGCCACGCCCATGTCAAACACAAAAATAAACACTGGATCCAGCACAATATTCGTTACCGCACCGAGCGCCACCGAAATCATTCCGATCCGCGCAAATCCCTGGCAGATAATAAACTGGTTCATTCCGATCGAAAGCAGCGCAAAGACCGTTCCCAACAGATAGATCGTAAAGTACGATTCCGCATACGGCAGAATCGTCTCACTCGCACCAAACCGCGTCAAAATTTCTCGTTTAAATACAAACAGAACCAACGTCAGAACCGCCGACAGCCCGACAATCATCCAGAAGCTGTTTGCCAGAATCTTTTTCGCTTTCTCATCCTGCCCCTCGCCCATACGGATGCTCATGAGCGGCGAGCCGCCCAGACCGACCAGATAGGCAAACGCGGAGATCAGCGTCACAATCGGTCCGCTGACGCCGACGCCCGCAAGCGCCGTCTCCCCGATCACCGGGATATTTCCAATATAGATTCGATCGACCACGCTGTAGAGCACATTGATAAACTGCGCCAGCATCGAAGGAATCGCCAGACGGAGCACCAGCCGCCGGATATCGTCCCGCCCCAAATCATTTTCTATCTTCATATGTATCCCACCTCCGTATGAAACCTGCCCTGCTATTTTATTTTCTTAACTTTTCCTCTCAGAACTGGTTCCATGCGTGTTTCTATCGCCAGAGTCTACTCCCTCTTCTGTCTTTACTGTTCACACACGTGTGCCCAGCAACGGGATTTTGCCGATGCTGCGCATTCCAAATCGGCAAAATCTGCTGCCAGAACTGTATCGTACGGAATTTTCAGTTCAGAAAATTCCTACCTGTGAACAGTTACCCTCTGTCCTTTATACCGTCTGCCCGCCAAAATGTCAATGAGATATTCCTGATAAAAATTGCCCTTTTTTGTACAGTAAAAAGCGCCGGCACTGCAAGCAGGTCCGGCGCTTTTTACCCGATATCGGTTGCTGGTTGTCAACCGATACCGAAAAGATCCCAGCAGAAAATCTTGGACAGTTCGTAACGGAGTGTAATGCATCAAGGAATTTCGAGTAACTTGATTTGTTTTTGTTCGTCTCTGTCCGCGTTCTTCCGCGTGGGAATGATTTTCATCCGTTCAATAAGTTAATGCGCTGCATACGCATTTTATTGCACGTTAATCAAAAAAATTTTAAAAACTTTTTTGATATAGACTATTTTATTATGAAAACCTGTTTTCGTCAAGTTTTCAGGGGTTAAATTATTACAAGTTGTTACAGGAAAATGTATTTGAGAACGAAGAGCACCGCCAGCACATACATAAGCGGAGTGATCTTCTTTGCTTTTCCTGCTGCCACATTCAAAAGCACATAAGAGATAATTCCCATGGAAATACCCTCGGAAATGCTGTAGAACAACGGCATGGCGATGATTGCCAGATATGCCGGGATTGCCTCGGTGATATTGTCCTCATCGAAACGAATTTCAGTTACAGTTCCCACCATCAGGAATCCAACCATGATTAATGCCGGAGCCGTCGCAAAGGACGGGATCGCCGTAAAAATCGGTGCAAACAGGGTAGAAAGCAGGAACAGGAGTGCCGATACCAGGGCAGTCAGACCGGTACGTCCGCCGACTGCAACACCCGATGCAGACTCAACGAAGGTAGTCGTTGTGGAAGTACCTAATACCGCACCAAAGGAAGTTGCGATCGCATCTGCCATCAGCGCCGGACGGATACCCGGAAGACGACCTTCCTCGTCCAGCATGTCTGCCTTGGTTGCTACACCAATTAATGTACCAAGTGTATCAAAAATATCTACAAACAGGAATGAGAAAATAACTACGATAAAATTGATGATTCCAACTGCATCGAAGTCAACGGTAAAGCATTTACCAAATGTCTCTCCCAGTTTGGAGAAATCGGTGATTCCCAGGGTCGGGAACAGGGTGTAGAAACCATTCTCTACGTCCGGTGTGTAAATGCCGGTTACCTGGCACAGCATACCGAGAATCCAGGTTCCCAGAATGCCGTACAGAATCGCGCCCTTCACACGGTAGGTGTATAAAACCGCCATGATAAACAGACCGATCAGCGCCAGCAGCGCGCAGATACCTGCGGTATGGAAATTTTCCGGGAAGCTGATGATCGTTACCAGTGTGGAAGAGTCTACTGAAAGTCCCGCATTCTGAAGACCGATAAATGCGATGAACAGACCGATACCGACGGACACACCGCGCTTTAAAGTCAACGGAATTGCATTGAAGATCGCCTCGCGCACGTTTGTCAGAGACAGCACGATGAAGATCAGACCCTCTGCAAATACAGCCAGCAGTGCAACATGCCAGCTATAGCCATAGCCCGCGCACACCGTATACGCCATATACGCGTTGAGTCCCATGCCTGCGGACAGAACGAACGGCAGGTTCGCCATAAATGCCATGCAGGCAGTACCGATGAATGATGCCAGAGCCGTAGCCAGAAGCACCGCAGTCGGGTCCATGCCGGTCGATCCGAGGATGCTCGGATTAACTGCCAGAATGTACGCCATCGTCATAAAGGTCGTAATTCCAGCCATGACTTCCGTCTTTACGGTCGTCTGATGCTCGGATAGCTTAAATACTTTTTCAAACATCTTTTCTTCTCCTTGTGTTTTTCATTCTATGATTCAACCGCTACAAAATCTCATGAAGCGGACGGCGCACCTTTTTGCGGGTGATCTCCACCAGCCCAAGCCGCGTCATATCCACCAGGATCGTTTTGACCGGATCTCTGGATAGCTCTTCTCCCAGAACCCGCATCAAGGTCTCCTGGTCTTCTTTTGATTCCATATCGATAAAATCTATAATAATAATTCCCGAAAGATTGCGAAGGGAAAGCTGTCTGGCCACCTCATGCGCCGCCTCCAGGTTGATCTTTAAGATCGTCTCGGCCGGTGTCTTCTTGCCGGTGTATTTCCCCGTATTGACATCGATAACTGTCAACGCTTCTGTGGGCTCAATCACAAGATATCCACCGGATTTCATCCAGACACGGCGATCCGATGCACTTTTCAACACCGATTCCAGACGGTACAGCTTCATTAATGGAAGGTTATCATCCGTATATAGGGACAAGTTCGGAACCGCCTGGTTTATGCTTTCATTTTTATCTGCCGGGGGCTGATTTTCTTTTTGTTCCTTGTCCTCTTCCTTCTCTTCCTCCAGCCATGCCTCAATCTTCTTCGCATACTCCGGCACATCTGTGATGATCTCCGAAAGGGTTCCTTTCTTCGCATCCCTAAGACTCTGGATATAGGGCGGCGTACCCTGCTCTAAAAGGCTGTAACAGGTGCGGCAGGCTGCCCGGGCAAAAAGTTCTTCCATCTGCTGTTTCAGCTTCTCTGTTTCTGCACAGAGTGTTTCGATGGAAGCCGACGCCCCATTCGTCCGGACAATCAGTCCAAAACGCTCATCCTTATGTGTCAGAAGTTCCTCCCGCACCTTCTCTTTCCAGGCATTATCCTTGATTTTTGCCGAAAATCCAATCTGCGGTTTTCCAACCGTCAGAACCATATAGGTACCCGGAAAATTCAGACAGCAGGTCACGGACGGATCCTTGGTTTTCAGGGCGTCGCGGGACACCTGGACGAGAAGCTCGTCTCCAGCTTTTAGTTTCCGTGGACTTACTTTCTTCTCAGAATTTCCAGAATATTCTAATGAACATAGCGGGTTCAGCTCGTCTGTATAAAGCGGAACCGGGTTTTCCGCCAGGCTGAAATACCCAGTTTTTCCACCGCCGAGGTCAATAAACGCGGCGTTGATGTTTTTTACCACATTTTTCACCTTGCCGATGTAAATATTCCCCAGCAGGCTTTCATCGCCAGATTCCAGCGTCAGCGACCGGCAGTGCCCGTCCGAGAGGAGCGCCGTCAGGCTTCGATCCTTCCATTTTGTCACTATTAACTGATCCAAACTCTTCGTCTCCTCTCATTTTTTGCTGCCGTTCACACTTTGCGCTACCTGCAGCCGGATTTTACTGGCGCTTCGCATTTCATCTCTTAATGAACATTGAAGCATTTACACAATCTCGCTTCCATACGCCTCAAGCGGCACATACTCCGGTGCGCCCTCGGCGCCCTCGTCCGCATACAGCTCCTCGCGCTCGACCTGAATGGCAAACGGGCGGTAGGTCAGCCCCAGGCTCTCATAGAATGCCTGCAATACCTGCTCCGGCTTTCCGTTTGCCGCACTGCCCGATAAGAGGCGCAGGAAGACACAGATTTCTTCTGCCTGTTTTTCCTCCTCAACCGTCTCATTTTCCAGATCCGGATACCAGTCTGCGACCATCGCCGGAACATACTCTTTCCGCTCCGCGATTCGCGCCTCACAAATCAGCGGACGCAGATCCACGGTTCTCTCGCCCTTTTTCGTCTGCTTCACAAACGGAATTGTCTCGCTTTTGCAGAATGTCAGGAATTTCCCGAAAAATTCTTCTACACTGCTGCCGTCCTCCGGTGCAAATCCCTCTTTAAACCAGAATGTGTAATCAGCAGCTGCCACCAGCGACATCGCATTCTTTGCCGTCTCCGGAAGCTCGCGGTAGCTGAGCACCTCCAGCCCCTCGGCGCTGACCTCATTTAAGCGGCGCACCATCCCGTTCGAATTTCCGCTGGAATTGACATCAATATCCACATACTCCGCATGGCTGATAAGCCCCACGCTGAGCGGAGAGGCAAACGACATGATCTGGTGCGGGCTGAATCCTTCGCTATAACGGATATCCACTTCCGCCCGGCGCATTACCTTCTGGAAGTAACGCATCACGTCCAGATGACCGATAAAACGCACCGTTCCCTGTTTTTGAAATTTAATTCGTATCTTCATGACCGCTCCTTCCTCATGCCCGTTCTTCGAAACAGACTCCGCCGCCGTACTTGCGGACACCACATCCCGAACAGCGCATCCGGCAGTTCGGCGTTACCGTTTCCGCCTGTGCGTTCGCCCACTCGCGTTTCAGGAAATCCTTCGTCACACCCGCGTCGATGAAATCCCACGGGAACACTTCATCAAGGCTTCGCTCACGCGTCGTATAGAAATCAATGTCCACGCCGCAGGTCTCAAACGCCTTCATCCAGATATCATTGTTGAAATACTCTGACCAGGAATCGTAGATTGCACCCTGACGGTACGCCTCCTCGATCACAGCTGCCACCTTGCGGTCGCCGCGCGCCAGAACGCCTTCCAGCACGGTCACATCCGCCTCATGCCAGTTATAGCGGAGACTCTTCTTATTTAACATCTCTTTCATGCGGTGGTTGACGATGCTGGCACGCTCCAAGAACTGCTCTTTCGTGCACATCGGCGCCCACTGGAACGGGGTAAATGGCTTCGGCACAAAGAACGAGGTGCTGGCGGTTACCTGCACCTTGCCGTGGCGCTGCTCCTTCGGAACCGTGTCATAGTACACTTCCGCCACCTTCTCCGAAAGCTCGGCAATGCCCTGCATATCTTCCACGGTCTCAGTCGGAAGTCCCAGCATAAAGTAGAGCTTTACGCGGTTCCAGCCGCCCTTGAACGCCTCGGCAGAACCATTTAAAATGTTTTCCTCGGTCAGACCCTTGTTGATAACGTTACGCAGACGCTGGGATCCCGCCTCCGGTGCAAAGGTCAGGCTGCTCTTCTTCACGTCCTGCACCTTGCTCATGACATCGAGGGAAAATGCGTCAATACGCAGGGACGGCAGGGACACATTGACGCCCTTTCCGTCAAACTCGTCGATCAGGAAATTGACGATTCCCTCCAGCTTCGTGTAATCACTGGAGCTCAGCGAACTCAGCGAAATTTCCTCATGTCCGGTGCTCTTTAGCATCGTCCGCGCCAGACGTTTCAGTTCCTCCAGGCTGCGCTCGCGCACCGGGCGGTATACCATGCCCGCCTGGCAGAAACGGCATCCGCGGATACAGCCGCGCATGATCTCGAGAACCACACGGTCCTGCGTCGCGCGCAGATACGGAACCACCGGCTTCTCCGGATACCAGGTATCGCTCATATCCATGACAAGCTGCTTGGAAACGGTCTGCGGCGCGTGCGGGTTGTTCGGCGTCATCGCCTCGATCGTGCCGTCCTCTTTGTATGTCACATCATAAAATCCCGGCACATAGATACCCGGAATCTGCGCCGCCTGCTCCAGAAATTCCTTCCGGCTGCCGCCGCGCGCCTTGATCTCCTTGTAGCGGTCGATCAGGTCAAAATAAACCACCTCGCCCTCGCCCATATAGAAGAGATCGAAAAATGGTGCAATCGGCTCCGGATTGTAGGTACACGGACCGCCGCCGATAACGATCGGATCCTCCTCGGTACGATCTTCTGCATGGAGCGGAATCTGTGATAATTCCAGCACCTGCAAAATATTGGTGTAGCACATTTCGTACTGGATTGTAATTCCAAGGAAATCAAAATTTTTGATCGGATCCTGGCTTTCAACAGCAAACAGCGGAATCTTCTGCTCCCGCATGATCGGATCTAAGTCCATCCACGGGGAATAAACGCGCTCACAGTAAACGTCATCCCGGCGGTTGAACATATCATAAAGAATCCGGATGCCCAGATGGGACATGCCGATCTCGTACACATCCGGAAAGCACATGGCAAACCGGACTGCTACCTTCGACGGATCCTTCTTCACCATATTCACCTCGCCGCCAATATAACGCGCCGGCTGGGAGATCTTGAGAAGGATTTCATCACTTAATGCTAATTTTCTCATAAAATTATTTTTACCTACATTTCTCATTTTTTGCGATGTGTTCATCGCTGTTTTTTAGTTCTTTTTTTGTTCTTCTCCGTAAGCGTAAAAATACAAATTCTTGTCAAGTATTTTTTTGCAGACAGTTTACATAACTTTTTCCACTCTTACAACAAAAAATTGTTTCTGAAATACGCACAATTCTGATTTTTCATTTTTTTACGGACAAATCTGTTGCATATGTGCAGATCAGACCGCATTATTATACGGTATTTCCCGCGTTTCCGCAACAGATTCTTTCCCGAAAGAAATTTTTCGAACTCCTATCATCGAACTTTTTATCAAGTTTTCCGAATATTCATCAAATTCAGGAACCTCAAATAACATCGGCTCGATGAGCTTTGCCGTTCCCATGACCAGTACGCTTTTCAGCGCACCAAAGTCCGGGGGCTTTTCAAAGACAGCAAGACTGACATTTTTATTCCTCTCAAGTCCTATGAACTTCTCGCCGCCTTCTGTAAAAATCCAAAACTGGCCATCGTGATAGCTATATTCCAAGAGAGTACATCGCACATAGTCACCGATTCCGGCAGCTAATGCACATACTACATTGCCATGAAGGGACTCCAGAACCTCCATTTCATTAGTTCGCTTAGCGCGAACTTCTGTATTGTCTGATTCAGAACAAAAAATACCCCGTTGGTTTTGAGGTAAATTGTTATCAGCTTACCACATATATTGTTCTTTTCAAATATTCCGCAAGCATATATAACGGAACATTTGTCAGCCAGTCTTCCTGCTTATAATTTGACATACTGCTACGAATCGCCATGCCCGGCTTATATTTATCGCAAAATGCCTTCAAACTCCTGGCACGGAGATTCTGTTCTGCCTTCACCTCAATCGGAACGCAGTCTAAATCTCCCTGCAACATAAAATCTATCTCTCCAGTTGATCGTGCTGTTGCAAAATAATAAAGCGGATATCCTGCAGCGTGTAACTCCTGTGCAACATACTGTTCCGTAAGTGCCCCCTTGAATTCTTCAAAGATCCGGCTTCCCTCCAATAGAAGTCTTGCTGATAATCCGGCCTTTGCTGTTAACAATCCCACATCGAACATGAACATTTTAAAACTGTTCATTTCCATGTACGCAATCAGTGGAATATCTGGCTTTGATACTCTATAGCTTTTCAGGATTAACCCTGCATCTTCCAACCACTGAATTGCAAGTTCAAAATCTTTTGCCCGTGCACCCTCTCGTAGTGCTCCATACATAAACTTACGATTTTCCTTAGCCAATTGGGAAGGAATCGAATTCCAGACCATCATGATGCGCGGAACAACTTCCTTTGGCGCATGTTTGCTAAAATCCTCTTCATAGTACTGCAGAAGATTGTTTTGGATCTCACGTACCTCAAATAGATCATCGGAATCAATATATGTCTGGACTACTTCTGGCATTCCGCCCACATAATAATACTTTTTTAACAAATCCGTATATTTCCCGGCATATGCATTGATCAGTTCATAATCTTGGGACCTCAACGCTTCATGCAACCCCTTTTCACCAACTGCCAAAATGAATTCATTGAAGCTCATAGGGCATAATTTTAAAAAATCAACCTTCCCAACAGGAAAGGATGTTCCCTGATGTAATGCAACACCAAGCAGGGAACCAGCTGCAATGATAGAATACTGCGGTGCATTCTCATAGAAATATTTTAAAGATGCCAGCGCCTTTGGTGCTTCCTGGATCTCATCAAAAATAATCAATGTATTTTCAGCCTGAAAACTCTTTCCGTACTCAATTTTGATTGCAGAAAGGATCCGCTTTAAGTCAAAGTCTAGGTCAAATACATCCTTCATTGCTTTATTATTATCAAAATTGATATAGACTGTATTTTCATAGAACCTGGCTCCAAATTCCTTCATAATCCAGGTTTTTCCGACCTGGCGCGCTCCTTGTATGATCAGCGGCTTTCTGTTTTTTTTATTCATCCATCGTTCCAGTTTCGTAAACAGCTCTCTTTCCATTAAGAAACCTCCTGCGCAACATATACATCCAAAAGCATCTGTATTCTATCTTAACACTTTTCAGGGTATATTTCTATTGCTAAACAGCATTTTTGTGGACATTATTTTATTATAAATCACATTTTTTCGGTTAATATTATTATAATTCCAACATTTTTTCGGACATATTCATTCTTCCAGAAGCGCCCACTTGACGGCCTCCAGATAGACCGAAAGCGTTTCTTCTTTTTCGTGTTCCAGAAAATGGGGGAAGGTTCCGCTTGGAATACAGTTGATTTTTATAGCCATATGTAAAGTCTTTTTGTATTGCAAAAAGCTATATCATAGATATAAGGATTCCAATCAGTAATGCTTCCCGTACCGTCCAAAAACATCAAAAATGAGGTGTCCTATACAGCCTGATTGGGTAAAAAAATACCCCGTTGGCTTCCCAACGAGGCATCGAAGATTATAATGTTTTAATTTGATTTCTGATTTCAGAATGTAGATGCATTCTTGGATTTTTATTCACTTTACAGTCCAATCATATAAAATTATCCCTGGTATCACTCCAGGAATCACTGAATCAGAAACAGGCAGAATACACAGAAGATGAATTATTCTTCCATACAGAAAATAAAAATGGTCGTATTTTTCTCGAGACGACACCGGAAGAATATCTGATTCTCAGCGATCCGATTCATACAGATGACCATCAGAAAATCATCCAGGCTCTTTGCCGCCACATCGGTTACTGCAATGCCCACGCTCTAAATGCCGGTCATCCTTATGGTGCCATGCTTGATGTGGCAGATTTACGCAAAAATCATCTGGATACCTATGCTTATTTTTTCACAAAAGTTATAACAAAACCGAAAAATCACCCCTATCACTTAAAACCGGCCGGAACCTACGCAGTTGCTTACTTAATGGGAAATTACTATGACTCGAAAGACACCTACGAAAAACTCTTTGATTGGATCGATGAACACAAGTTTAAAACCGGCAAATACTCTTATAAAGAGGCTGTGATCGAC
>NZ_CAKVZK010000044.1:0-20772 GCF_934835585.1 Clostridium sp. AF02-29
AGGAATTTGCCGTATTTAAATGCGAAGCCACGGCAAATTCCGTTACTGGGCACGCGTGCGTGAACAGTAACAACAGGCAAAAAAGGGTTGACAGATATTGCATAAAGTGATAACATACCTACTAAGCCGATAGGAAAAAGAAAAGGAGTGAAGATCATGAAAGCAGTCAATGGTTTTTGGATGAATACGATGTGTTGCAGCAATGTTTGTACCTGTATGGATCGATGTTGTTGTCGCATTTGTGTACGCGAAAACCAGAAAGCTGGACTTCGGTAAGCGGGGGTTCCGGGGAAAACGGGTTTCGTGAATCTTTTTATTCATAAGGGTTAAGGATATAGAAAGAGCGCATCCGCGTACACAGAAAAACAAGCAGGACAGGCGGCAGAAAAGCTGGATTGGACGGGCGGGAAATGTGTATAGAGGAGGGGCTCTTTTCGCATTTTAAACTTCTTTTGGAGCGAGTTTTTCAAATTGGAAATGAGTTCTGGAAAAAAGAAGAATCTATAGAAATCTATAAAAATTAAAAAATATAAAAATCATCACAGATATTAGGAGGAAATCATCATGGCAAACATTTATAAGGGAACACTGGGACTGGTAGGAAACACACCGTTAGTTGAGGTTGTGAATGTTGAGAAAGCGCTGGGACTGGAAGCAACGGTTCTGGTAAAACTGGAGTATTTAAACCCGGCTGGAAGCGTGAAGGATCGTATTGCAAAAGGCATGATTGAGGATGCAGAGAAGAGAGGTGTCCTGAAAGAGGGTTCTGTCATCATCGAGCCGACTTCCGGCAATACCGGTATCGGTCTGGCGTCCATCGCAGCAGCGAAGGGATATCGCATCATCCTGACGATGCCGGAGACGATGAGCGTGGAGCGCCGCAACATTCTGAAAGCGTACGGTGCAGAGATTGTCCTGACTGAGGGAGCAAAGGGCATGAAGGGCGCGATCGAGAAGGCAGAAGAGCTGGCAAAAGAGACACCGGGCAGCTTCTTAGCCGGTCAGTTTGTCAATCCGATCAATCCGGCGGTTCACAGAGCAACCACTGGTCCGGAGATCTGGAATGATACCGACGGAAAGGTTGATATCCTGATCGCAGGTGTTGGTACCGGCGGAACTCTGACAGGTACCGGCGAATACTTAAAATCCCAGAACCCGAATGTGAAAGTTGTAGCGCTGGAGCCAGCTTCATCCCCGGTATTAAAGACAGGCAAGGGCGGCGCACACAAGATTCAGGGTATCGGCGCCGGATTTGTACCGGATGTACTGAACACTAAGATTTATGATGAGATTTTCGAGGCGGAGAATGAGGATGCATTTGCGGCAGCAAAACTTCTGGCACACAAAGAGGGCATCTTAGTCGGTATTTCCTCCGGCGCAGCCCTGCATGGTGCGATTGAGCTGGCAAAACGCCCGGAAAATAAGGGGAAAACCATTGTAGCGATTCTTCCGGACAGCGGTGACCGCTATTATTCCACACCACTCTTTACAGAGGACTAAGAGACTAATTATAAGAGATTAATTATAGAAATAGGACTTCCCAGAATGCAGGGAGAGTGTTATAATTAACAGAAAATGAGTTACTGGTTACGTGCGCGTGAACGGTAACAAAACAGCAGAAAAACACAGGACCCGTTTGTTTGGCAGAGCACTGTCAGCGCGGATCCTGTGCTTTTGTTTCATTTCATGAGAATTGTGGTTACTGCACACGGGTAGGCACATTTTTTACATTCTTTTTCTTAAAGAGGATTTTGCAGATAACGGATACAGGAGAATATACAATGAAAACGATTACGATTGAGGAGCTGGAAGCGTTAAAGGATGCGGAGAAGACGATCGTGGACATCCGCCCGCAGGACCAGTATATGCGCGGAACTTTTCCGGGGGCGGTAAGCCTCCCGGCGTCCCGGCTGGAAGAGCAATATGAGGAAGAAACAGCCAGGTTAGACAAAATGCATCCAGTGTACGTGATGTGCCATACCGGTGAGAAGAGCCAGGAGTGGGTGCGTCGTCTGACCGGAGACGGATTTGACGCGGTCAATGTGGAGGGTGGTTACCGTGCGTGGCTGCGCCTCTCCCTCTCACGCTTCGTAGGCGGAGAATCCGAGGCGGATCGAGAGGAAAAACGGGCGAGAATTGAGCAGAGTATTATAAAAAAATTCCGCAAGCCGATCTGGCGGGCGTTTACGCGGGCGCTCAATACCTACGACCTGATTCAGGAGGGCGACAAGATCGCAGTCTGTATCTCCGGCGGCAAGGATTCCATGCTGATGGCGAAACTTTTCCAGGAATTGAAAAAACATGGAAAATTCCAGTTTGAAACCGTTTTTCTAGTGATGAATCCGGGCTACAATGCGGATAACTGGAAGATCATCCAGGACAATGCGAAACTTCTCGGCATTCCGCTGACGGTATTTGAGAGCGATATTTTCGATACAGTGGCGACGATCGAACAGAATCCGTGCTACCTTTGTGCCAGAATGCGACGCGGTCACCTCTATGCACAGGCGAAAGCGCTGGGCTGCAATAAAATTGCGCTTGGGCATCATTTTGATGATGTGATCGAGACGATCCTCATGGGAATGCTGTACAGCGGCAAGATTGAGACGATGATGCCGAAGCTGCACAGCCAGAATTTCGAGGGCATGGAGCTGATCCGTCCGATGTATCTTATCAAGGAAGATGCGGTCAAGGCGTGGCGCGATTACAACGGACTGCAGTTTATACAGTGCGCGTGCCGTTTTACTGAAAATTGCGTGAGCTGCGGAGGCGGACGCGGTTCCAAGCGCGATGAGATGAAGGAATTGATCGCCCATTTTCGCAAGGAGAGCGACGTGATCGAGAAAAATATCTTTAAGAGTGTCCACAATATCAACTTAAAGACTGTGATCGGTTACCACAAGGACGATTGGACGTACAATTTCCTGGATGATTATAATGATAAAAAATAACTTGCCGAATGGGGTAAAGTAGAGTAAAATAAAAAAGAGTAGTTTACCTGCACGCATGGATCCGCAGAGTGACAGAGCGCGGCGGGTATTTAAAAGGACGTGAAGACAAAATGGGTGATATCAGCAATACACAGTTTTTTAGAGCAGTACAGGAAGAGAAGAAGCTGGAGGCAAGCCAGGTTCTGGAACAGGTATATACAGCGCTGACGGAGAAGGGTTACAACCCGATCAATCAGATTGTAGGATATATTATGTCTGGAGATCCGACCTATATTACCAGCCACAAGAGTGCCAGAAGCCTGATTATGAAGGTAGAACGTGACGAAATTCTGGAAGAGCTTGTGAAGGTATATATTGAGACGAAGCTTCAGTAAAGAGTGGATGCAGCACGGCAATTAAAAAGCGGAAGAGTAAACAGCTGGCGACAACAGTCCAATATCTGACGGGCTGCCAGCTTGTTTTGTTATGGAGAAAATAGAATATGAGAATTATGGGGCTTGATTTTGGATCGAAGACCACGGGAGTGGCAGTCAGCGATCCGTTAGGCATTACAGCACAGGGGATTGAGACGATCACACGGAAGGATGAGAACAAACTTCGCCAGACCTGCGCCCGGATTGAAGAGCTGATCCGGGAATACGAGGTTGGGACGATTGTTTTGGGGTATCCTAAAAATATGAATAATACGCTGGGAGAGCGCGTTGAAAAGACGCTGGCATTTAAAGAGATGCTGGAACGGCGGACGAACCTTCCGGTCGTTATGTGGGACGAGCGTCTGACGACGAATGCGGCGGAGCAGATCCTGATCGAGAGTGGAGTGCGCCGGGAAAACCGGAAGAGCGTGATTGATAAGATTGCGGCAGTATTGATTTTGCAGGGATATTTGGATTTACAGGCACAAGGAAAAGCGGAAGAATAAATTATCAGTGATAAAAATCAATGATTGAAAATAAAGAATAGAAGGAGAATCATAGAATGGGAAACCTGGATTCAATGTTAGATGAACTGAATAATATGGAAAACAGCATCACGCTGAGGGATGAGAACGGCGAGGAAGTGAAGCTGTATGTCCTGGAAGAGACAAAATTAAATGGCGAGTCCTATCTGCTGGCAAGTGATACGAAGGACGGCGATGGAGAGTGCTATCTGTTGAGAGATACATCAAAGCCGGAGGATGCAGAAGCAGCTTACGAATTTGTGGACGATGACGGAGAACTGGAGTATATGTCCAAGGTGTTTGCGGAGCTGATGAGCGATCTGGGCGTTGATATCGAATAAAAATCTAAAAATCAAATTTTTGGAGGTGCATTGATTGAAAAAGGAAACAAATCATAATAAGGTAAAGATCATACCGCTCGGTGGTCTGGAACAGATCGGTATGAATATGACTGCCTTCGAATATGAAGACAGCATTATTGTAGTAGACTGCGGTATGGCATTCCCGAGCGACGATATGCTGGGAATCGATCTGGTTATTCCGGATGTATCCTATTTAAAGAACAACATTGACAAAGTCAAGGGCTTTGTGATCACGCACGGACATGAGGACCATATCGGCGCGCTGCCGTATGTACTCCGCGATGTTCCGGCACCGGTATACGGCACCAAACTGACGATCGGACTGATTGAGAATAAATTAAAAGAGCATAATATGATGAAGACCGTCCGCCGCAAGGTCGTAAAGCACGGACAGTCCATCAATCTCGGATGTTTTCGGATTGAGTTTATCAAGACGAACCACAGTATCGCAGATGCATCGGCGCTTGCGATCTTCTCCCCGGCTGGTATTATCGTCCACACCGGCGACTTCAAGATCGATTACACACCGGTATTCGGTGAACCGGCGGATCTGCAGCGTTTTGCCGAGCTTGGAAAGAAAGGCGTGCTGGCGCTGATGTGTGACAGTACCAACGCGATCCGTCCGGGATTTACGATGTCGGAGCGCACCGTCGGCAAGACCTTTGATTCGATTTTTGCAGAGCACAAGAACAACCGGATCATCGTTGCGACGTTTGCTTCCAACGTAGACCGTGTCCAGCAGATCATCAATACGGCATACCACTATGGACGTAAGGTAGTGGTCGAGGGCCGAAGCATGGTCAATGTCATCGGCACGGCGAGCGAACTTGGATACATTAATATTCCGGAAAATACACTGATCGACATTGAACATCTGAAAAATTATAAGAAAGAGGATACCGTCCTTATCACGACCGGCAGCCAGGGCGAGTCTCTGGCGGCACTGTCCCGTATGGCGGCAGACCTGCACAAGAAGGTTTCGATCATGCCGGGCGACGTGGTTATTTTAAGTTCCACCCCGATTCCGGGCAATGAGAAAGCCGTTGCAAGAGTTATCAACGAGCTGTCGATGAAGGGCGCAGAGGTTATCAACCAGGATACCCACGTATCCGGACATGCCTGCCAGGAGGAGATCAAGCTGATGTACTCCTTAGTTCGTCCGAAATTCTCGATTCCGGTACACGGTGAGTACCGCCACCTGATGGCGCAGCGCAACCTGGCAATCTCAATGGGCATTCCGAAGGAAAATGTCATCCTGATGCGTTCAGGCGATGTGATCGAGATCGGGGACGAGGGCTACTGCGTTGCCGACCATGTACAGGCGGGCGGCATCCTGGTCGATGGTCTGGGCATTGGTGATGTCGGAAATATCGTTCTGCGCGACCGCCAGAACCTGGCACAGAACGGTATCATTATCGTGGTACTGACGCTGGAAAAATACAGCAACCAGCTCTTAGCCGGACCGGATATTGTGTCCCGAGGTTTCGTCTATGTGCGTGAGTCCGAGGATCTGATGGAAGAGGCACAGAGAATCGTGGATGAAGCCGTACAAAGCTGTCTTGAGAAGCACGTGAGCGACTGGGGCAAGATCAAGAACATTATCCGCGACAGCCTGAGTGATTTCCTATGGAAGAAGATGAAGAGAAATCCGATGATTCTTCCGATCATCATGGAAGTGTAGAAGACTGCAAAAGCAGCACGGAGGTGGCATATGAGCCGGACATCTGGGGAACCCCATATCGCAGTATCGATTCTGGACAGTGTGTTCCGGATCGTCTTTCTGGTACTGACACTGTTTCTGCTCTATAAGGGCGCAACGAAGGGCTACTGGCTGGGGCATGAGATATTTAACCCGACCGCAGTTGAGGCAGAGCCGGGAAGAATGAGAACGGTTACCATCGAGGAAAGCGAAAGCACCTCCGAGGCAGGCGAAGCGCTGGAACGCGTCGGTTTGATTCAAAGCCGCGTGGTCTTTGTGCTACAGGCAAAGATTTATGAATACAAGATATATCCGGGAACCTATCAGTTCAGCACCGCCCAGACTTCTCTGGAGATGCTGAAGGAGATGGATGAGGCGGCAGCTTCTGCCTCCAGCCCGGAGGAGGATAAAAGTGATAGTAAATGACAGAATTACCGCCTATATCCAGTCGTTGGATGCGGGCAACGGACCGCTGCTCGACTCGATAGAGGAAGAAGCGCTGGCTGACTGCGTGCCGATCATCCGCAGGGAGACCTCCGCATTTCTGAAAACCCTGATTGCTCTCAAGCGCCCGCAGTCGATTCTGGAGGTAGGAACGGCTGTGGGCTATTCGGCTTTACTGATGAGCCGTGTGATGCCGGAAAACTGCCGGATCACGACGATTGAGAAGTACGAAAAAAGAATACCGATTGCCAAGCGCAATTTTGAAAGGGCAGGAAAAGAGCCGTGCATTACTTTACTGGAAGGCGATGCGGAAGAGATACTGGGGACGCTTTCCGGCCCTTATGATTTTATATTTATGGATGCGGCTAAGGGGCAGTATATGCACTGGCTGCCTCAGATTTTGCGTCTGCTTCCGTCCGGAGGCGTTCTTCTGTCGGACAATGTCTTACAGGACGGCGATATCGTGGAATCCCGCTATGCGGTCGAGCGCCGCAACCGGACGATCCACACGCGGATGCGCGATTATTTATATGAACTGACACACATGAAAGAATTTGAGACGTCTGTCATTCCGATCGGGGATGGCGTGGCGTTAAGTGTAAAGCGATAAAAGAAAGGAAAAACATGAGAAAACTGGAACTTTTAATCCCGGCGGGCAGCCTGGACGTCCTCAAGACGGCGGTCCTTTACGGAGCCGATGCAGTCTATCTGGGCGGCGAGGCGTTTGGTCTGCGGGCAAAGGCGAAGAATTTTACGAACGAAGAGATCAAAGAGGGCATTGCGTTCGCCCATGAGCGCGGCGTCAAAGTATATATTACAGCAAATATTTTTGCACATAATGATGATTTAGCCGGTGTGGAAGAATATTTCACAGAACTGAAAGAAATCAAGCCGGATGCGCTGATTATTTCCGATCCGGGTGTCTTTGAGATTGCCAGACGCATTCTCCCGGAGATGGAGATCCATATCAGCACACAGGCAAATAATACAAACTACGGGACGTTCCTTTTCTGGTATAAACAGGGCGCGAAGCGCGTGGTAACGGCGCGGGAGCTGTCCTTGAAGGAGATTCGCGAGATCCGTGAACATATTCCGGAGGATATGGAGATCGAGAGCTTCATCCACGGAGCAATGTGCATTTCCTATTCAGGACGATGTCTTCTCAGCAATTTTCTGACGGGGCGCGACGCGAACCAGGGCGCCTGTACTCATCCGTGCCGCTGGAAATATGCGGTGGCGGAGGAGACAAGACCGGGCGAGTGGATGCCGGTCTATGAAAATGAGCGCGGCAGCTATATTTTCAACTCCCGCGACCTGTGCATGATTGATCACATTCCGGAGATGGTCGAAGCAGGAATCGACAGCTTCAAGATCGAGGGACGCATGAAGACAGCACTCTATGTGGCAACCGTGGCGAGAACCTACCGAATCGCAATCGACGATTATCTGGAAAGCCCGGAAAAATACCAGTCCAAGATGGAGTGGTATAAGAGTGAGATCCGCAAATGTACCCACCGGGAATACATCACAGGATTTTATTTCCATAAACCGGGTACCGAGTCGCAGGTATACGGAAGCAATACTTATGTAAAACCGTACACCTATCTGGGAACGGTCGGCGCTGTGCGCGGGGATGGCCTGGTTCATCTGGAGCAGAAGAATAAATTCAGCGTGGGAGAGACGATCGAGATCATGAAGCCGGACGGACGTAACCTGCGTGTGGAAGTGAAAGGCATCTTTACCGAGGATGGAACCGCGCAGGAGAGCGCACCGCACCCGAAGCAGCAGCTCTGGGTAGACTTAGGCGGTATGGCGGAGCCGCAGGATATCCTGCGGCGTGAGGACGAAGCGCTGGATTTGTAAAGGTGCGGCTGGATGGACATCAGGAGGATGACAGATGGTTTGGTTTTTAGGAGGAACGGCGGTCCTGTGCCTGTTATATTATATCATAATTGTTATTTATTCAGGTGTTTCGACTTCGTTTGCCTTGATCTGGCCCTGCTTGGCGATCTTTTTGGGACTTCTGGCTGCTGGATGGTGGTTTGGCAGCCAGCATGAGGGCAGAATCCCCGTGTGGATCGGCGTTTCCGTCGGGACAGTATGTGCGGCGGGATTTCTGATTCTGGTGATCACGGAGGTTTTGATCGGCTGGAGCGCCATTACGGCGACGGGACAGCCGGCGGACTATGTGATCGTGCTGGGAGCGCGTGTGCGCGGCGCCAAGATCAGCAATTCCCTAAAGCAGCGTCTGGATCGGGCGATCGAGTATTCGGAGGAATATCCGAACACGGTTCTGGTGCTTTCCGGCGGAAAAGGTCCGGGCGAGGAGATCAGCGAGGCGCGGGCGATGTACGAATATTTACAGTACAACGGGATTCCGGAGGATAAGCTGCTGATTGAAGACCAGTCCTCCGACACGGTGCAGAACATCGAGTTCAGCCGGACGGTGATCGACCGACAGGAATACAACAAGGCGCAGGCGGCGCGGGCACACCTGATGGAGTTTTACCGTGAGCGCCCGGACGGCGATACCATCCGGATCGGGATTCTGACAAGCAATTACCATGTGTTCCGGGCGGAGGCGATCGCGCGCAGACAGGAGATCGAGCCGGTCGGCGTGGCAGCTGCGTGCGACCCGGTGCTGGCGGTGCACCTGTGGCTGCGGGAGGCATTTGCCGTACTAAAAGACAAATTTATGGGAAGACTGTAAAAAAAGAAGAAAAAAAGATGCGATTCAACAGATGTCTGTATGCGCTGTGGAATCGTTTCAGAGAAAGGAAAGACAGCATGACAGTAAAAGATTTGAAGAGCTATCAGATCCTGAATGAAAAACACGTAAAAGAGCTGAATTCCGAGGGGATTCTTCTGGAACATAAGAAGACGGGAGCGAGAGTGTTCCTGCTCTCGAATGATGATGAGAACAAGGTATTCTGCATCGGATTCCGTACCCCGCCATCTGACAGCACGGGTGTGCCGCATATCATGGAGCACAGCGTTTTGTGCGGTTCGGCGAAATTTCCGGTCAAGGATCCGTTTGTAGAGCTGGTGAAGGGCTCCTTAAATACCTTCTTAAACGCGATGACCTACCCGGATAAGACGGTATACCCGGTTGCAAGCTGCAACGACAAAGATTTCCAGAACCTGATGGACGTCTATATGGACGCAGTTCTGCATCCGAATATCTATAAAGAAGAGAAGATTTTCCGCCAGGAGGGCTGGCATTACGAGATGGAGTCGGCGGACAGCCCGATCACGGTAAACGGTGTCGTTTACAATGAGATGAAGGGTGCATTTTCCTCTCCGGAGGGCGTGCTTGACCGCTACACGCAGAACACGCTTTACCCGGATACCTGCTATACGCATGAGTCCGGCGGCGCTCCGGAGGTTATCCCGGAGCTGACCTATGAGAATTTCCTGAATTTCCACCGCAAATTCTACCATCCGTCCAACAGCTTTATCTATCTGTACGGAAATATGGATATGGCAGAGAAGCTGGACTGGCTGGATCGTGAGTATTTAAGCCACTATGACCGTCAGCCGGTGGATTCTGAAATTCACTACCAGAAGCCGTTTGACGCGCCGAAGGACCGTGAGATCTTCTATCCGATCACTGAGGATGAGCCGGAGGATCACGCAACCTACCTGTCGGTTAATACGGTGGTGGGCGACGATCTCGATCCGATTCTCTACATGGCATTTCAGATCCTGGAGTATGTACTTTTGGATGCGCCGGGCGCCGTTTTAAAGAAAGAACTCATCAGCGCCGGGATTGGCCAGGATATCCTGGGAAGCTATGAAAATGGTATTTTACAGCCATATTTTTCTGTCATTGCGAAAAATGCGGATGGCAGCCAGAAAGAGGCATTTTTAAAGACTGTCAAGGAAACGCTTAAGAAGCTGGCAGATGATGGAATCAACCAGAAGAGCCTGCTGGCGGGCATCAACTACTATGAATTCCGCAGCCGCGAGGCAGATTTCGGCAACGCGCCGAAAGGATTGATGTACGGCTTGCAGTGCTTAGATAGCTGGCTGTACGGCGGCGATCCGCTGATGCACCTGGAATATGAGGAGACATTTGCATTCCTCAAAAAAGCAGCAAAGGAAGGATATTTTGAAGAACTGATCCGCAAATATCTCTTAGATAACCCGTTTGAGGCGGTGATCACGGTCAGCCCGAAGCGGGGACTGACGGCGATCGAGGATGAGAAGCTGCGTGAAAAGCTGGAAGCATATAAGAAGAGCCTGGGCGCGGAGGAGATTCAGGCGATCGTGGATGGCACGAAAGAGCTGAAAGAGTATCAGGACACCCCGTCCCCGAAGGAAGATTTAGAGAAGATTCCGCTGTTGAAACGCTCAGATATCCGCAAAGAGGCGGAGAAATTTATCCTGACCGAGCGCGAGATTGGCGGAACCAAGGTGCTGGCACATGAGCTCTTTACCTCAGGCATCGGTTATCTGCGCGTGATGTTCCGTACCGACCGTGTACCATCCAGGGATCTGCCGTATGTGGGACTTTTGAAAGCAGTGCTTGGATTTGTCGATACGACGAAACACACATACAGCGATTTGTCGGATGAGATCAACTTAAATACCGGCGGTATCACGCTCAGCGTCAGCTCCTATGCGGACAGCCGGAAACAGGGCGCGTTTACCGGTATTTTTACCGCGAGTGCTCGGGTGCTGTGCGAGAAGCTGGACTTCGGATTTTCAGCGATCGCGGAGATTCTGCTTGATTCAATCCTTGATGATGAGAAACGTCTCGGCGAGATTGTGGCGGAGACGAAGTCGAAGAGCCAGATGCGTTTAAATCAGGCGGCACATTCAGCGGCAGTGATGAGAGCCAGCTCCTATTTTTCAGCAGAATCGGCATTTGACGACTGCACGGGCGGAATCGGCTTCTACCAGTTCCTTGAAGAGACGGCAAAGCACTTTGAGGAGAAAAAGGGCGAGGTGATCGCGAAATTAAAAGAGACGGCGGCACGCCTGTTTACGAAAGAAAATATGCTGATAAGCTACACGGCAGCAGCCGACGATCAGGCGGGGCTTGAAGCAGCACTTCCGCTCTTAAAAGAACGTCTTCCACAGGGCGACGGAACCGTTTATCCGTTTGAGTGGAAAAAAGAGAACTTAAACGAGGGATTCATGACCTCCTCCCAGGTCAATTATCTGGCACGCTGCGGCAATTTCGTGGAGAAAGGGCTGGCATACAAGGGCACGCTGCGGACGCTGAAAGTCATTCTCGGATATGATTATCTGTGGATCAATGTCCGTGTCAAGGGCGGCGCTTACGGCGTCATGAATGGAGCTGGACGGTTTGGCGACAGCTATTTCGTTTCCTACCGCGATCCGAACCTGCGCGAGACGAATGAGGTTTACGAGGGCATCGTGCCGTATCTGGAGCAGTTTGAGGCAGACGAGCGTGATATGACGAAATTCGTGATTGGAACCATCAGCGACCTTGATGCGCCGCTTCTGCCGCCGTACAAAGGCATTCGCGCCGACGCGGCTTGGTTTACCGGCGTGACGGATGTGATGATCCAGAAAGAGAGAGACGAGATCCTGGCAGTTACCCCGGAGGATATCCGGGAGCTGGCGCCGATTATCAGGGCAGTGCTCAGTGAGCAGAGCATCTGTGCGATTGGAAATGCAGAGAAAGTCAAGGCAAATCAGGATCTGTTTAAGACGGTGAAAAATCTGTTTAACTAAATAAAATGTAAGTGAAAGGAAACAAGATGGCAAATACAGATACAAAAGAGTTTAAATCTGGCTTTGTGACCCTGATCGGGCGTCCGAATGTCGGCAAATCCACGCTGATGAACCACCTGATCGGACAGAAGATCGCGATCACATCTGAGAAGCCGCAGACGACCCGGAACCGTATCCAGACGGTTTACACAGACGAGCGCGGACAGATCATTTTTCTGGACACACCGGGTATCCACAAGGCGAAAAACAAGCTGGGCGAGTACATGGTCAATGTCGCAGAGAATACGTTAAAAGAGGTTGACGTGATTCTCTGGCTGGTAGAGCCGACCACCTTCATCGGGGCAGGCGAGCGCCACATTGCAGAGCAGCTTTCGAAGATCAAGACGCCGGTCATTCTGGTTATTAATAAAATTGATACGGTCAAATCGAAGGAAGAGATTCTGACCTTTATCGCGGCATATAAAGATATTTTGAATTTTGCGGAGATTATCCCGGTTTCGGCTCTCAAAGAGATGAATATCGAGGATGTCAAGAGCAGTATTTTTAAATATCTTCCGGCAGGTCCGCAGTTTTACGATGAGGATACCGTCACCGACCAGCCGATGCGCCAGATCGCAGCGGAGCTGATCCGCGAGAAAGCGCTTCGGATGCTGGACGACGAGATCCCGCACGGCATTGCAGTTGTCATCGACCAGATGAAAGAGCGCCCAAACGGCATCATCGACGTGGATGCAACGATCGTGTGCGAGCGCGATTCCCACAAGGGCATCATCATCGGAAAAGGCGGATCGATGTTAAAACGTATCGGAACCGCTGCCCGGATGGAAATTGAAAATCTGATGGACACGAAGGTCAACCTGAAACTCTGGGTTAAAGTGCGCCGGGAGTGGAGAGACAGCGATATGTATATGAAGAATTACGGATATAACCCGAAAGAAATTTAAGTGAGGGAAGGAAGGGCTGCATGCGAGATTTGATACAGACAACCGGAATGGTGCTTTATGCAGCCCCGGTCGGTGAATTTGATAAACGTCTGATTCTCCTGACGGGAGACCGCGGAAAAATCACAGCATTTGCCCGCGGGGCGAAGCGCACTGGAAGTTTGCTGCGTGCGGCAAGCCGGCCTTTCGCATTTGGAACCTTCACACTTTCTGAGACGCGGGATGCTTACAATCTCTATGGCGCGGAGATCGAAAACTATTTCGAGGGACTCGAACAGGACGTTGAGTGCGCCTGCTACGCCTCCTATTTTGCTGAATTCGCCGAATACTTCGGAAGAGAAGGTCTGGAGGCAAGAGAAATGCTGCGATTACTCTACCAGTCCTTCCGCGCCCTCCTAAAACCCGCACTCCCCAACAAACTTGTACAGCGCATCTTCGAGTTAAAAATCATGGTCATCAACGGCGAATACACCGAAGATCCACCCCTGCGCGCCGGAGACTCCGCACGCTACGCCTGGCAGTACGTCATCTACGCGCCGATCGAGAAGTTGTATACATTTCTTCTGAAAGAAGATGCATTTGCACAATTTGCGGCGAATGTGGAGCGGAATAAGAGGGCGTATGTAGATAAAAGTTTTCACTCATTGGAGATATTGCAGACGATTACATAACATACAACTATCCAGGGAGGAACCATTTATATGCCAGAACCCAAATTCCACCAGAAAATCGCCTGGTTCAATTTCATCTGCTGCCTCATGGTCATCTGGACGCATTCCGGCAACGCGGATCTGTTTTTCCCGGAACTGGGGCAGGACGCACCGTGGTGGCATTTCCAGTACCCGGTCATGCAGGAAATTCTGCGGGTGGACATCCCATGCTTTATCATGCTGTCTGCCTACCTGTTCTACCGGAACTTCACGATGAAGCGGCTGGGAGAAAAATTAAATAAACGTCTGCATTCGCTTCTGGTTCCGTACCTGCTCTGGAATACCATCTACTACGTGGCGTATGTGGCGGCAAGCCGGATTCCGGGACTGCAGATGATCGCCAACCGGACGGATCTGGTGATCACGACGTCTGGGGCATGGCAGGCGATCACCAAGTATACCTTCAATCCGGTGTTCTGGTTCATGTATCAGATCATTCTGCTGGTGCTGCTGGCACCGGTGCTGTATCTGTTTCTGAAAAATATCTGGACCGGCGCGGCATTTCTGCTGGTGCTGCTTGTGGCACTTTTCAAGGGGGTGGCGCTGCCGGAGCTGAATCTGGACGCCCTGATTTATTATTCCTTTGCCGCCTATGCGGCGCTGCACGGGAGAAAATGGGCGGAGGCGGTATGGTCGTGGAAGCGGGCGGCACTGGGGGTGTGCCTGCTGGCAGTGGGAATCGTGCTCAGCAGGAGCTATTATACCCACTATTTTGTGCCGGGAATCGTTCTCTACCAGCTTCTGGCAGTCATCGGTATCTGGATGATGGTAAACGAGCGCTGGCTGGGAGAAGTCAGACCGTTTATGACCTGCACCTTTTTTATCTATGCGACGCACTTTGTGGTGGTCCGTTTCCTCAATAAGGCGGCGGCGCTGCTATTTCCGGGCAGCCAGCTGGTTTCGATGTTTATGTATGTGTGCATGCCGCTGCTTGCAGTGACACTCTGTTATCAGGCGGCGCGCGTGTTGCGGAGGTACCGTCCGGATATCTGGAAGACCCTGAATGGGGGACGCTGACAAAAAGCAGGATTTACGGTTGAAAGGCAGGTATCTCTGGAAACGGAAGTGCGAGTATGCGTTTTTTCAGGTCCAAGTCTTGAAAATACATAGAAAAGCAGGTATACTATAAAAACTTGGTTGTAGGAGCATTTTTGCGCTTGGGAGGAAGAGCAATGAAAAAAAGAGGATTTCTTCTGGCAGCGTGTACCGTGGGTGTGATGCTGTCCGGCTGTGGCTCACGGGAAACCGCCTTTTCCCCTTCGGAGAGCTGCGTATATGTGGCAAAAGACGGAGCGCTGTCGAGTGCTCTGGTGGAGCAGACCGGCGGTATTTCGGTCGATGAGAATGAATTAAAGCAGTATTTAGAGACGGCAGTGATTCATTTTAATGAAGAAAAAGGCGCCGGGGCGCTGGCACAGAACCAGAAAAATGCCGAGAGATTGCCGGCAGCATTGAAAAGTGTGAAGGCGGGAAAAGACACGGTGACTGCGATCTTTGATTATGCTTCCTTTGAAGATCTGAAAGCATTCGGAGAGACGAATGACAACGAGGACACCAGCAACTCCCTGACGGCGCTGGAGGCAAAGCCGCTTTCGGAGGCGATTGCCGATGGATGGTTTTCCGAGGGTGAGCTGGTAAAGGCAGATGGAAGCGAAGCCGGAACGGATACGGTTCAGAATGAAAAGAGCGGCATGGCAGTCCGGAGCGAGGGCGGTGCGACGCTGATGGTCGGCGGAAAAGTGCTTTACCGCAGTTCGAATACCGAGTTAAAAGACGATTCAACCGTCAGTCTGCCGGAAACAGACACGGCTTATGTGATTTTTAAAAGATAAAAAACAGAATGATTGTTAAATTCGTCCATCTGCCAGATATCGAAAGAAAAGGCGGGGACGGGTACAATGATAAATGAATCAGGAGGACAAGACAAATGGAAAAGACGATGGACAAAATCGTGGCGCTCGCAAAATCAAGAGGATTTGTATATCCGGGTTCTGAGATTTACGGCGGCCTTGCCAATACATGGGACTACGGCAATCTGGGCGTAGAACTGAAAAACAATGTAAAACGTGCATGGTGGCAGAAATTTATTCAGGAAAGCCCGTACAACGTAGGTGTAGACTGTGCGATTCTCATGAACTCCCAGACATGGGTGGCATCCGGACATCTGGGCGGCTTCTCTGACCCGCTGATGGACTGCAAGAGCTGTAAAGAGCGTTTCCGTGCAGATAAGCTCATCGAGGACTATATGGCAGAGCACAACATCGAGATCGAGGGTTCCGTAGACGGCTGGTCCCAGGAGCAGATGAAACAGTACATTGATGACAATAACATCTGCTGTCCGAGCTGCGGCAAGCATGATTTCACCGACATTCGTCAGTTTAACCTGATGTTCAAGACTTTCCAGGGAGTTACCGAGGATGCAAAAAACACCGTATATCTGCGTCCGGAGACTGCACAGGGTATCTTTGTAAACTTCAAGAACGTACAGAGAACCTCCCGCAAGAAGATCCCGTTTGGTATCGGTCAGATCGGTAAATCTTTCCGTAACGAGATCACACCGGGTAACTTTACTTTCCGTACCAGAGAGTTCGAGCAGATGGAGCTGGAGTTCTTCTGTGAGCCGGGAACCGACCTTGAGTGGTTTGCATACTGGAAACAGCACTGCATCGACTGGCTGCAGACGCTTGGCATCAAGCCGGATGAGATGCGTGCACGTGACCATTCACCGGAAGAGCTGTGCTTCTACAGCAAGGCGACGACCGATCTGGAATTTCTGTTCCCGTTCGGATGGGGCGAGCTGTGGGGTATCGCAGACCGTACCGATTACGATCTGACCCAGCATCAGAACACCTCCGGTCAGGATATGACCTACTTTGACGATGAGAAGAAGGAGAAATACATCCCGTACGTGATTGAACCGTCCCTGGGTGCTGATCGTGTGACGCTGGCATTCCTGTGTGCAGCTTACGATGAGGAAGAGATTGGCGAGGGCGATGTGAGAACCGTTCTTCACTTCCATCCGGCGATTGCACCGGTTAAGATCGGTGTGCTTCCACTGTCCAAGAAGCTCAACGAAGGCGCAGAGAAGATCTACGCAGAGCTTTCCAAGTACTACAACTGCGAGTTCGATGACAGAGGAAACATTGGTAAGCGTTACCGCCGTCAGGATGAGATCGGTACTCCGTTCTGTATCACCTATGACTTCGAATCCGAGACCGATCAGGCTGTAACTGTACGTGACCGTGATACTATGGAGCAGGTACGTGTGCCGATCGCAGAGCTTAAGAACTATTTCGAGGATAAGTTCCGTTTCTAATCTTTAAATAAACAAAAAGCAGAAACCATATTCCAGAAAACAGGAGATGGTTTCTGCTTTTTGTGTTAGAGAGGGCTTGTGAGATTTTTGGCATTTTGCAAAGAACGAAATTTATTTTGGGGCAGATTAGGCACTGTTCTGGATAGTCATCTCATTTAATATTCGCGAAAATTACAAAAAAATATATATTGATCGAAAAAAAGTTGGAAAGAATTCAAAAAAACTCTTTACTAGACCGCAGTTTATGTTATAATATTCACGATGGCTTTTATCTTTCACATAAATACAAATATGTGAATGTAAAACATAAACGAGTATAGGAGGAAAATACTTATGGCAAAATGGGTTTATATGTTTAGCGAGGGCGACATGACCATGCGTAACCTGCTGGGAGGAAAGGGAGCGAACCTGGCGGAGATGACAAGCATCGGTCTGCCGGTTCCACAGGGATTTACAATCACAACTGAGGCTTGTACCCAGTATTACGAAGATGGTCGCAAGATTAACGACGAGATCATGGCACAGACCATGGAAGGCGTTAAGAAGATGGAAGAGCTCAATGGAAAGAAATTTGGCGATCTGAAGAACCCACTGTTAGTATCGGTTCGTTCCGGTGCGAGAGCATCCATGCCAGGTATGATGGATACCATCTTAAACCTTGGTTTAAATGACGAGGTAGTTGCAGCGATGATCGCAGGCAACCCGGACCCGAAATTTGAGCGATTTGTATATGACTCCTACAGACGTTTCATCCAGATGTTCTCGGATGTCGTTATGGAAGTTGGTAAGAAATACTTCGAGCAGCTCATCGACAAGATGAAAGAAGAGAAGGGTGTTCAGTACGATATCGAACTGACTGCTGCTGACTTAAAGACTCTGGCTGAGCAGTTCAAGGCTGAGTACAAAAAACAGTTAGGTGAGGACTTCCCGTCTGACCCGGTTGTTCAGTTAAAATTAGCAATCGAAGCTGTATTCCGTTCCTGGGACAACCCACGTGCGAACGTATACAGAAGAGATAATGATATTCCGTATTCCTGGGGTACTGCAGTAAACGTAATGCCGATGGTATTCGGTAACTTAAACGATGAGTCCGGTACAGGTGTTGCATTTACCCGTGACCCGGCAACCGGCGAGAAGAAGCTGATGGGCGAGTTCTTAAAGAACGCACAGGGCGAGGACGTTGTTGCTGGTGTTCGTACTCCGATGCCGATCGCACAGATGGAGCAGGAGTTCCCGGAAGCATACGAAGATTTCATCAAGGTTTGCGATGTGCTTGAGAACCACTACCATGATATGCAGGATATGGAGTTTACTGTAGAGAACCGTAAACTTTATATGTTACAGTGCCGTAATGGTAAGAGAACTGCTCAGGCAGCTCTGCAGATCGCTTGCGATCTGGTAGATGAAGGACATAAGACAGAGGAAGAAGCAGTCGCTATGATCGACCCGCGTAACCTCGATACACTGCTGCATCCGCAGTTTGACGCTGCTGCATTAAAGGCAGCTACTCCGCTTGGAAAAGGCTTAGGTGCTTCTCCGGGTGCTGCTTGCGGTAAAGTTGTATTCACTGCAGAAGATGCTGAGAAATGGGCTGAAAAGGGCGAGAAGGTTGTCTTAGTTCGTCTTGAGACCTCTCCAGAAGATATTACCGGTATGAAGGTTGCTCAGGGTATCTTAACCGTTCGTGGTGGTATGACCTCTCACGCAGCCGTAGTTGCCCGTGGTATGGGTACCTGCTGTGTATCCGGATGCGGCGACATCGCTATGGATGAAGAAAATAAGAAATTCACATTAGCTGGTAAAGAGTTCAATGAGGGAGACTTCATCTCCATTGATGGTACAACTGGTAATATTTACGAGGGCGAGATCAAGACCGTAGACGCTACCATCGCTGGTACATTCGGTCGCGTTATGGCATGGGCTGACAAGTTCAGAAGACTGAAAGTTCGTACCAACGCTGACACACCGGCAGATGCGAAGAAAGCTAGAGAGCTTGGCGCAGAAGGTATCGGTCTTTGCCGTACTGAGCATATGTTCTTCGAGGAAGACAGAATCGCTGCTTTCCGTGAGATGATCTGTGCTGACACCGTAGAAGAGAGAGAAGCAGCTCTGGATAAGATCCTTCCGTATCAGCAGGGCGACTTCGAAGGTCTGTTCGAGGCTCTGGAGGGCAACCCGGTTACGATCCGTTTCCTGGATCCGCCGCTGCATGAGTTTGTTCCGACTGAGGAAGATGACATCAAGAAACTGGCTGAGGCTCAGGGCAAACCGGTTGAGACTATCAAGAACATCATTGCTTCCCTGCATGAGTTCAACCCGATGATGGGTCACCGTGGACTTCGTCTGGCAGTTACCTATCCGGAGATCGCAGTTATGCAGACCAAGGCTGTTATCCGTGCAGCTATCAACGTACAGAAAGCACACGCTGACTGGTCCGTAAAACCGGAGATCATGATTCCGCTCGCTTGCGATGCGAAAGAGTTAAAATATGTAAAAGATATCGTTGTGAAGACCGCTGACGAGGAGATCGCAGCAGCAGGCGTTGATCTGAAGTACGAAGTAGGTACCATGATCGAGATCCCGCGTGCAGCTCTGACCGCTGACGACATCGCAAAAGAGGCTGAATTCTTCTGCTTCGGTACAAACGACTTAACTCAGATGACCTACGGCTTCTCCCGTGATGATGCAGGCAAGTTCCTGAATGCTTACTATGACAAGAAGATCTTCGAGAGCGATCCATTTGCAAAACTGGATCAGACTGGCGTAGGTAAGCTCATGGAGATGGCGATCAAGTTAGGTAAAGCAGAGCGCCCGACCCTTCATGTAGGTATCTGCGGCGAGCACGGCGGCGACCCGTCTTCCGTAGAGTTCTGCCACAAGATTGGTCTTGACTATGTATCCTGCTCACCGTTCCGTGTGCCGATCGCTCGTCTGGCTGCTGCTCAGGCTGCAATCGCTGAGAAATAATTTTAAGGAAATATCCTTGAATAGATGAGTAAATGAGGACTCCCTTACGAAAGTAAGGGGGTTCTTTTATATAAATAACCGGCGGCTGTTTATGAAAAAAAACATGGATGATGGCAATTTTTATGGACATGGTATATTTTGAATGCTATAATCGAAAGTGTAAGAATATAAGGTAAGAGTTAAATGGGTATTATGGATAGAGTTCCTGTGAGTTTTTTTACATGGAGCTTTTTTTTGATCATATAGGAAATTAAGTCTTATGTGCGGGGGGCACCGAAGCGCAGGCCACTGAATCGTAATAAATAGCCGGAAATCAGATGTGAAAAAATAGAAAAGAATAACAGGGATGGAAGGAAAATGAAAGGAAAAAGAGTGATCACAGGTATTCTGCTTGTTGGAATCTTAGCAGTCACCCTGGCAGGGTGCAAAAATACAGATGAGAATAAAAAAGAAACGGGAAAACCCGTCATCACACTCGGAAGCGACAACTATCCACCATACAATTATCTGAATGAAGATGGTGTGCCGACAGGAATCGATGTAGAACTGGCTACAGAAGCTTTCAGAAGAATGGGCTATCAGGTGAAGGTTGTCCAGATTAACTGGGAGAAGAAGAAAGAGCTGGTGGAGAGTGGAGAGATAGATTGCATCATGGGCTGTTTTTCCATGGAAGGGCGCCTGGATGATTACCGCTGGGCCGGACCGTACATAGCAAGCCGTCAGGTGGTTGCTGTAAATG
>NZ_CAKVZK010000045.1:0-20549 GCF_934835585.1 Clostridium sp. AF02-29
TCACGAAGTGAAAGTTTTTTAAATCCTTGTTCAAAAAATAAAAAGCATATACCTCCCGCTTTGGCTTCTGAAGAATATGCCAAACAATCTGGCTTTTCACGTCCTATTTTATCAATAAACTCTTTTTCTCTACGGGTCAGTTCTTCATGGTTGCCAACTTTTTTCAAAATCTTATCAAAACCAAAATGAACACCATCAATTATCCGAATATTTTCAGCTGGATAAATTGTAGGAATAAAGCTGCTCCCATCATCATATGCCCAAAATGTCAAAATATTATTACCTGATCCCCACTTTTTTATTTCTGCCCTTGCCGTTTGTGGACTGTCTGCCCAATATGACAGCTTTTGACCAGGAAAAAGATTTGAGTACCTATTATCTTTTCTACTTAATCTCAGATTCCCGCTATGAAGTTCACTTACTGTTTTTCCATAATAACTTTTGTTAAATTCAAGGCATCTAAAAAAATTAAAATCATGTGATTCTATTATCGGCAATTCCTGATGTTTCCATATATCTATTCCCCAGTATTGATTCGGAAAAAATTCTCCCATAAATCACACCTCGATTTCTGCGATAATCTTATCAATCTCATCACGGAGTACCTGCTCACGGGCAACAATTTCCTTAATTTCTGCATTCAACTTCACGATATCAATTTTCTCTCTGGTATCTTCGGCTTCAACATAGGTGGACACAGACAAATTATAATCATTGCCAGATACTTCTTCATAGCTTGCCAGATGTGCAAAATGCTCCACTTCTTCACGCTTAGCAAACACATCCACAATACGGTCGATATTCTCTGGTGTCAGCTTATTGTTGTTGGTAACCTTCACACACTCGCCTGTGGCATCAATAAACAGTGTCTTGTTGTCTGCCTTGTTCTTTTTCATTACCATGATACAGGTTGCAATCGAAGTACCAAAGAACAGATTACTCGGCAACTGAATAACGCAATCCACATAGTTGTTATCTACCAGATATTTACGGATTTTCTGCTCTGCACCACCACGGTACATGATTCCCGGAAAACATACAATGGCGGCAGTTCCGTTAGACGCAAGCCATGACAGGCTGTGCATGATAAATGCCATATCTGCTTTACTCTTAGGTGCCAAAACTCCTGCCGGAGCAAAACGAGGGTCATTAATGAGCAATGGATTTTCGTCTCCCGCCCACTTGATAGAATATGGTGGATTAGACACGATCAGCTCAAACGGCTCATCATCCCAATGTTGCGGACTAAGCAATGTATCTTCACATGCAATGTTAAATTTATCAAATCCCACATCATGCAGGAACATATTAATACGGCACAGGTTGTAGGTTGTGATATTAATTTCTTGTCCGTAAAAACCGTTACGTATAGCGTCCTTGCCAAGAATTTTCTCAGCCTTTAAAAGCAATGAACCCGAACCACAAGCCGGATCATATACTTTATTAATTTCCGTTTTGTCTACAGTTCCAAGGCGTGTGAGCAGTTCGGACACATCTGCCGGAGTAAAGAACTCTCCACCAGATTTTCCGGCATTCGATGCATACATAGTCATAAGGTACTCATACGCATCGCCAAAGGCGTCAATAGAATGATCTTTCACATCTCCCAGATTCATTTCTCCTACGCCATTCAGTAGTTTTACAAGTTTTTCATTACGCTTTGCAACTGTAGAACCCAGTTTATTGCTGTTTACATCATAGTCATCGAACAGTCCGGCAAAGTCGCTCTCTGCCTCACTGCCTTTCGCTGATTCCTCAATGTGGCGAAACACACGCTCCAGTGTTTCATTTAAGTTTTCATCATTCGCAGCATTAGCACGGACATTACAGAAAAGTTCACTCGGAAGGATAAAAAATCCTTTTTCCTCTACCAGTCCTTCTCTTGCTTCTTCTGCATCCTCATCCGGCATTTTTGCAAAGTCAAAATCAGTGTTACCCGCATCGATCTCACCGCTGTTTATGTAATTACACAGGTTTTCGGAAATATAACGATAGAACATCGTGCCAAGAACATAATTTTTGAAGTCCCAACCATCGACTGCTCCACGCAGTTCATCTGCAATCGCCCATATTGCACGGTGTAACTCATCACGTTCCTGTTCCTTTTTGGTATCAACCATTCTCTTTTCCTCCGTTATCCTCTGGTACAAATTCCAGAATATCGTCAACGCCACAGTTCATAACACGGCATATACTCTCTATACTCTCGAGGGAAATATACCCATTACGTTTCAGCCGTGTGATAATATTTGCAGAGAAACCAGCCTCCTTCTGCAACTGTGCATTTGTCATATTTTTTTCTATCAATAAATGGAATAATTTTTTATAACTGACCGCCATGTCATTCCTCCATTCGCCTGCCAACAGATATATAGAAAGTGTATCACGAAAACGTGAATAATTCAACTTATGAAATAATACCGCCTGGCTAAAATTCCATACAATGATAATATTTTCCGTAAAAAAAGCGGCTGATCAACACCTTAATCAACCGCTTTAACTAATCCTTATAGTCCGCACAAAATACTTCTTTTTATAATTCCCAACCCGATATACTAACCATTCAACGCTCACAGCAATTCGTCAATTTTTGCAAAATCGATATTCAAATCATCATAAATCCCTGCCGGAACAAGATCAGAAAATGTATATTCGTTCATATCATTCTTTTCAAAATTATATACAATAATCCTGTTTTTCGTTTTATCCACGATCCAATATTCACGGACACCGGCCGTGCGATATTTAAAAAGCTTTATCATGTAGTCAATCCGCTGGCTTCCCGGTGATACCACTTCAATAATCCAATCCGGTGCTCCCGCACATCCTTTATCATTTAATTTAGATGGATCGCAGATCACGCTTACATCCGGCTCTACGTAAGTATGATCATCCTCGTTTAAAAAAACTGCAAATGGAGCGACATAAGGCCTGCATACTCCGCCTTTCTGCTTAATATAGTCCCGAATAACTGCAAATATTTCACCTACAATTTCCTGATGAGCCCGGCTTGGAGGTGCCATCATATACATGGTACCATCTATCAATTCTGCACGGGTTCCTTCCGGAAGATCATATATATCTTGTACTGTATACGTTTTGTATTTAGGTAATGGCATAGCTCCTCCTTTCTCGGCTGAAATATACTTTCCTCTATAATAAATAGTTTATCGTATCTCCGTTCTTTTATCAATCAATTCATTGATATGTTTTTCAATTTTTAAGACCTCAATATGATCAAAGAAAAGCGGCTGACCTCCCGATCAACCGCTTTAAATAACTCTTTTACCTATTATCTTCCCGCCTCTTCATCCCAGCTGCCGTCTTCTTTCACGTACCAGCCGTCCGGTGTCCGGCGTTTTGAATACATAATGCCGGCACTGCCGTCTTGATTCGGATTCAGATAATACCATTTTCCATTGATGAACTGCCATCCTGTAAGCATACCCTGGTTTTCGTCCATATAGAACCATCCCTGATACAGGGTGTCATAGATCCAGCCGGTACTCAGATATCCCTCAGCGCCAAATGCCCACCATCTGCCGTTGACTTTTTCCCAATGAAATGCACCGGTATTGCCCATAGGCCAGGTGCCGTCACTGTAGCGGAGCCACCAGCCTCTGGCATCCTTTATCCAATGGCTGTAACCATCATTCACTGCCTGATTCGATGCACCGGTGATAACCCCCTGCTCCTCGCTGCGGTAGCCTTTCTGGCTATCTTTGGTTACTGTGCCGGAACTTCCGCTGCTGCTTTTTCCACTGCTGCCTTTTCCGCCGCTGCCTTTTCCGCCACTGTCTTTTCCGCCGCCTGAATGACTGCCTGAGCTTGAAGGCGCTTGCTGAACCGTCACATTGACTGTTTTTACAGCATCATTAAAATTGTCCATCGAAGCTTTCACATATACCTGATAAGTTCCCGCATCTGTAAAGCCCGGGATCTCACTCTGGTAATCCACTCCATTCTTAGAATAAGTAAATACCACTGCATCCAGACTCACATTTGAAAGACCGGTTTCCACAGATGCATGGATCTGCGGCTTCTGTTCGGTACCATTGTAGGTAAGCGGATCTGCCGACACAGTCATGGATGCAAAATCACGTGCTATGATGCTGCCTTTGATAGATGTGCTATTTTCTGTCAGCTCATAATTCTTTGCATTGTCACCTGCTAACGTGATATTTGCCGCCTCAATATCATGCTCTCCAACATCCGCACTCTGATATGCCAAATTCACCTGGTCAGCACGAACATCCTGAGAATCAGGAGTGCCGGAATCACTGTAAAGCTGAACGGATAAATTCTGCTCCTCCGTAATATCTGTCGTTCCATCATAGACTTTATCGAAAAAGTCTCCTGTTATCCGTGCATTTAATTTACACTTGTCGATTGTAAATATAGCTGTATTCGATTCATTCTTATAATTTCCCTGTCCCAACAGATGGACAGTGTATGTTCCAGCATCTTTTCGCTCTCTAACTATACTATTATCAGTTCCTGTCCAATATGTCCAATATTTGATTGTATAATCCGCCTTATTCACTTCATCCTCGGAAGTTCCCTGCCAGTTCTCAACCACCTTGATCTCCGGGTTCTGGGATTGACCATTATAAATGACGGTCTCTGGTTCAAGTGTTACTTTTGTATCTGTAAAACTCCGTTCGGTAATACTCGTTCGGTTATCAGAGCAAAATACCTTCGACTCGTAATTATCTACTGTCACCCTTACAAATACAAACTGCTCCGACTCTGCTACATTCACAATCTTCGGACACTCCGACTCCCACTGAGCTTCTTGTAAATCATCCGTATTCTTTGTACGCTTCAGCTGATATTCGTATCCTGCACCTTTAGGAATGCCACTTGCGCTAATGGCAGCTGCCGGATACCCTTTAGATCCATTATATATATCTCTGGTAGCCGTTACGATCAAATTCCAGTGATCAGGAAAAGCTGCTTTATTAACCGTCAATGTTATATAAACCGGATTTTTTCCGGCTTCATATAATCCACTTGCCTGTGTATTCACCTTGATTTTAAATACACCAGCCTTCTTCACCGTCAACTGACCTGTTTCCTCGTTAATCGTTCCTTCTCCCTTATCACTTCCTGTATATTCAGCAAGTTCATATTGCAGGTTTCCGGCGTTAACCGGTTTATGAATACCCGCAAGGCTTGGAACATTGATCGACATATTTTCTTTATAATTTTCACTAATTTCCGCTGTATAACCTGTAATTGAATCCGGTTTCTGCTTTAAATCATCGGGCAGGCTTCCGTTTCCGCTGATTGTGCCTTTATTGATAAATGTTCCTTTTTCTTTTTTAAATGGACCATTTGAAACAAATTCCCCTTCATTGGTAAGTGTACCACTATCAATTATCGTACTTCCAGAGGTTACCTTTCCGCCTCTTGCAACAGTGAAGGAACTATTTCCATTAATGTATAATCGATCGGTATTCAGTTCCTTGGCTTGGATCGTTGCAGATCCACCCCTCTGCAAAAATCCTATTCCATCACTATTAGATTTTGTTGAAATTGTTCCACCTGAAAGTTTAAAATTACCCTCATTCTCAATTCCGGGTTTTCCACTTCCGGTTACCGTTAAACTTCCACCAGTCATCTGGAAATTTCTACGGACATACACACCATTCTTGTGTGTTCCCGCAGCAGTAACAGAGCCTCCGCTAATATTTAAAGTTCCATTGCTTTGCACAACAATAGCTCCTGAAACTGGATCGCTATTTTGTTCCGCATAGGCAGCTGCTTCTATCGTTCCACTCTCTATCGTCAAGCTGCCTGCGACCACTATTGCGCTGGATGCATCATCACTTGTTCTTTTCGTTGGAGAATTCTTAACTGTCAACGAAGCCGATGCTGTTTCTGCCTTAATTGTCGCACTTACATTTTCCTTAATTTTGAGGCCAACTCCTCCAACCTCTGTCCCTTTCCCCTCTAATACATTTCTTCCATTTAATACTATCTCCCATGTTCCCCTGCTTAACTCAAGGTTCTGTACGGAAGCATTCGTCATTATTAATTGAAATCTATTTTCTCCTGAACTAGTAACCGTTATACCGTGCTGATTCAATAAATTCATTACGTCGTTGCGAAGACTAGAAAACCCACTCTCATTATAGGCAAGATTTTTAAAAGAGTTCCCTTCTTCAAAATTTACACTTAACACAACATTATTAGGATCATACGCCGTCAACGCCGCCTGGTCTCCCGTCACAGACACTTCCACCACCAGCGCCTCTACATCTTCCGCCAGTTCATATACCTCCGGCAGCTCTGCTGCAAACTCATAGGTGCCTTCCAGCGGCCAGCGGCCTTCTTCATCCTGCACATACTCGTTACAGCTCCAGCCAGTGATCGGAAGTTTTTCCTCTTTACCAGCTTCGCTTTCTTCTCCGACCTAGGCAATAATAGCCTGTGGTAAGTACTCCGTGACCTCTTCGAAGGATGGCTGGGCTTCCTCGGTAACTCCGCTAAGCTCTAATTTGCCATCCAGCAGATTCTCTTCCGGATCATACCAGGACCAGGAGAAGATCTGGGACTTCACAGCCGGTATCACTGTTCCGCCTGGAACTGTCGTATCTTCCATATCCGATGGTGTACTGACGGAAGGTGCATTCTCCTCTTTGTCAGCAGAATCTTTCTGATCGTTGGTTTCTTCATCATCCGGCCCGGTTTCAGAATCGTCCTCGTTCATACCGGAAGACGCGGCTGTATTCCGTATGCATCCGCTTTCTACAGTGCAGATGTGGGTACATTCCGTCGGCTCTTCTCCTATCTGGGACGAGGTTGCTTCCTCATCCGGCTCGCCGTAGCACTCCTCGGTATGCACATGGACACATTTTTTTCTCTCCGTCTTCTGCGGCATATCCGCCCATGCTGTATTTCCAAATAATGTCGATACTGCCAATGTCATTGTCAGACACACCGCTGCCGCCCTTCGTATACCTTTCATTCTCCCATCTCCTCTCTGTTTACCTTTCATCTCTTTTGACGCCCATGAAGATTAATTCTCATGATGTTATTATTAAACAATTTTCAAAAAATGTCAACAAACCGTACACAATATATGTTTAATACCGTCATTTATATGATTTCCCGATTTTCATTGTGAATTTCGTTACCTGCTATCTCCATCCCGCCCCAGATACTCCCACACAAACCGCGATACTTCCGCCTTTTTATGGTACCTCTCCCGCACCGCATATACATGCAGCCGGGTCTTTGCACGCGTCATTGCCACATAGAACAGACGTCGTTCTTCCTCCATATCCTCGTCCAGCATCGCGCGGCTGTGCGGTGTGATTCCCTCATTGGCATCGAGAATATAGACAATGGGAAATTCCAGCCCCTTGGCACTGTGCATCGTCGCGAGCGTGATCGCGTCCGTCTCCGTCCGCCGCTGCGCCGCCTGCCGGAGCAGTTCCTCCTTGTACGCCTCGATGTGTGCAAACCACTCGTCAAAGGTCTTGAAACCCGCCGCACTTTCTTTTAACTCATCGGCAGTCTCTAAAAGTTCCTCCGGCCGCATCCGACGGAATGCCGCATACTCGATCAGATATTCGTCGTATCCTATGCCCTGGCGGATATAATTGACGGCTGCCAGAGGTGACATCCGGGCGATGGCCCGCAGATCGCCTTCCAGACTCTCGATCCGCTCGGCAATCCAGTCTTTCTCCGCATAGAATGCCTTCATCTTCTCGAACGAAACCGTCTCATCCGGCATCGCATCCCGGCTGATATAACGCTTCGGACGGTTGATGACCTGCAAAATATCTTCCCGCGCCCGGCTTCCCATGGCGATCCGGATATAGGTCAGGATATTTCGCGAAATCCAGTGTTCATAGAGGTTCGGCACCGTATCCCTTGTCCGGAAGGGAAGGTTGTATTCCATCAGCTTTTCCATCAGAAAACGAGGACCAGCATTGGTCCGGTATAAAACTGCGATATCCCCCGGCCGCACTCCCGACTGCAGATACAGCTGTATCTCCCTGGCGATGGCCAGATTTTCCTCCCCAGGATCCTGCCAGAGCTTCGTAATCACATTCTTCCCATGCCGTCCCGTTGTATGGATGGCCTTTGAAAAACGTTTCTGGTTTTCTCTGATCAGCCGCAATGCCGGTGCCACGATCTCCTCGGTACTGCGGTAATTCACATCCAGAAGAATCCGTCCGGCACCCGGATAATCCCGCTCAAATCCCAGCATAATCTCCGGTTTGGCCCCACGAAACCGGTAAATCGACTGATCATCATCGCCCACGATAAAAAGATTATCTTCCGGCTTGGCTAACATCCGCACGATCTCATATTGAAGCCGGTTGATGTCCTGAAACTCATCAATCAGGATGTACCGATACCTCCTCTGCCAGGCAGACAGGATATCTTTTCTTTCCGTAAAAAGTTCCAGACACAGCACCATCATGTCATCGAAATCGATGAGTCCGGCCCGGCGCATTTTCTCTTCATAGCCTGCATAGAGCTGACGGAAAACTGCATCCGGACAGTTTTTGGAATAGTAATGTTCCAGTGCAATCCTCTCTCCCTTGACAGAGCTTATCTCACTTAAAATGGAGGCTGCAAACTCATTTTCATCCTCCGGCTCCAGACCTCCGGCCTGAGCCAGCTCCCGGACAAACTGCATCTGCTGCTCTTCCCGGACAATATTGTCAGCGGTATATCGGTATGCCAGCTTTAAGATCCTAAAAAAGATCGAATGAAAAGTACCGAAGGTGACTCTGGAGCCGCCGCCGGTCAATGCTTCATACCGCTCCCGCATCTCCTCGGCTGCTGCCCGGGTAAAGGTAATCACAAGAATATCCCCCGGATCGATTCCGTACTCCTTCGTCAGATACTGGACCCGATGGGTGATCACCGTTGTTTTCCCTGATCCCGGTCCCGCCAGAACCATCATGGGACCATCTTTATGCATGATTGCCTGTGTCTGTGCTTTACTGAATGCCATTTCCTGTTTCCTTACTCCACAATTCAAGAATATCTCGGCATATTTGCTTCGAAATTCGCATTTTGACGTGCAAGACATCCTTCTGCCGCGCATCTGAAGCAAATCTGTCAAGTACAAATGTAAGAAAAGTGCGCCTTGGAATGTATTTCTCACAAAGCGCACCTTTTCACTGCTTTTCATGCATCTACGATACATGAAAAAGCAGTTGTTTATTTACTACCTACTGATTTAATCTGAGATTCAAGTCGAACGTCCGTGAGACTTGGCGCGTGATTCTGGTCAGCAAAGCTGACATATTCCTATCAGAATCACTGCGCATCCTCGCGGAGCATTTATCTCAGTCGGAGAATGGACTCCCACTGAGACAAATTTGCTATTACTCACCACCTGAAGATGTGGGAGTCTTCTCGACTGAGATAAAAACTTGCTTCAAGTCGAACATCGACGGTTACGACAGCCTACTGCTGTGCCTCCAGAAGTTCAATCCCCTTCTTGATACGGCGGATCGACTCTTCCTTGCCAAGCACTTCCATGATCTCGGTCGCGCCTGCCGGCGTCATCTGCTTGCCGGATACAGCGGTACGGATCGGCCACATGACGAAGCCGGTCTTAACGCCCTCTTTGGATACATACTCGGACAGCGCCGCGTACAGGGCGTCGTTGGAGTAATCTTCCTGTGCTTCCAGAATCGGCAGAACATCTTTTAATACCTTTAAGGATGTCTCCAGATTGGTCTTCATCTTCTTGTGAACATACATCTGCGGATCATACTCCGGCAGTGTCTCAAAGAAATCGATGTGTCCCTCGATATCCGGGAAAATCTCGATTCTCGTCTTAACCATCGCCGCGATCTTCTTCAGATCCAGATCCTTGGTGATTACTTTCTTGATGTACGGCTCTGCCATCTCATAGAACTTATCAAAATCCATCGCCTTGATGTACTCGCCGTTCATCCATTTCAGTTTTACCATATCGAAAACAGCCGGAGATTTGCTGATATTCTTGTAGTTGAACTCTTTTACCAGCTCGTCTAAGGAGAAAATCTCCTGATTATTTTCCGGTGACCAGCCAAGCAGGGCAACGAAGTTGACAACTGCCTCGGAAATGAAGCCCTGATCGATCAGATCCTGATAGGAAGAATGACCGCTTCGCTTGCTCAGCTTCTTGTGCTCCTCGTTCGTGATGGTCGGGCAGTGCACATAAACCGGAACCTCCCATCCGAATGCGTCGTACAGACGGTTGTACTTCGGTGAAGAAGACAGGTACTCGTTACCGCGGACTACATGGGTGATCTGCTGTAAATGATCGTCCACCACATTTGCGAAGTTGTAGGTCGGGAATCCATCCGATTTGATTAAAACCATATCGTCCAGCTCGGAGTTATCTACGGAAATATCCCCGTAAATCTCATCGTGGAAGGTAGTCTTTCCCTCGGTCGGGTTGTTCTGACGGATGACAAACGGCTTTCCTGCCTTTAAGTTTGCCTCTACCTCTTCCTTGGAAAGGTGCAGGCAGTGCTTATCATAGGTCATGATCTCTTCGCCGTTTACTTCTCTCTTTAAGCTGTTTAAGCGTTCCTGATCGCAGAAACAGTAATAAGCTTCGCCTTTATCGATCAGCTTCTTCGCATATTCCATGTAGATGCCCTGTTTCTGACGGTCGCTCTGTACATACGGGCCAACCGGACCGCCGATGTCCGGACCTTCGTCATGTTTCAGTCCGGTATCGCGCATCGTATTGTAAATGATCTCGGTCGCGCCTTCAACGAAACGCTCCTGATCGGTATCCTCGATTCGCAGGATAAAATCGCCGCCCTCATGTTTTGCAATCAGGTATGCGTATAATGCAGTTCTTAAGTTTCCTACATGCATTTTGCCTGTCGGGCTCGGTGCGTATCTGGTTCTGATCTTTGTCATACTTTTCACACGGCTGTCTGGAAGCTTATGTTCCAAACAGTTTTTCCTTTCCTAGAAATAATTAAAATATTGGAATTATAAAATAAAGTAACTGTTCCATAGGTCTGCGCATTTACTGCGCTGACCGTACGAAAACATGGGCCAGCAGGCAGGTAATTTATATCACGCCTTCATATTCAGCAGATGGCACGCCAGCTGGAAATAAATCATCAGGCTGCACGCATCCACGATCGTCGTGATCATCGGCGACGCCATGATCGCCGGGTCGAGATGGATCGTCTTCGCCGCAATCGGAAGCACACATCCGATCGTCTTCGCGATGATAACCGTGCAGAACAGGCTGATAACTACCGTCAGGCAGATGAGTACCTGCCCCGGATACTGGATCATCAGGCGAACGAAATTGACAAGCGCCAGAGAAAGTCCACAGAGCATTCCCACGCGGATTTCTTTCCACATAACTTTCAGAATATCCGCCGGTTCTACCTCGCCGACCGCCATACCACGGATGATCATCGTGCTCGCCTGGCTGCCGGAGTTTCCGCCCGTATCCATCAGCATCGGAATAAACGTAACCAAAAGCGGAATTACCGAAAAGGCATTCTCATATTTTAACAAAATACCGCCGGTCACCATACTGCTCAACATCAGGATCATCAGCCACGGAATACGGTTTCTCGCGAGCTGGAACACACCCGTCTTCAGGTACGGCTTCTCACTCGGCAGCATCGCCGCCATCTTCTCGAAGTCCTCCGTCGCCTCCTGCTCCATGACATCCATGACATCATCGACCGTGATGATGCCGACCAGACGGTCTTCGCCGTCCACAACCGGTAAACTCAAGAGGTTGTACTCATTGAACGTCTCCACGACCTTTTCCTGGTCTTCCGTCGTATACGCCTTGATCACATGCGGATCCATGATATCGCCCATGAGCGCCGCATAATCATTCATCAGAAGATCCTTGACCGTCACAACGCCCTCTAAGCGGCGTTTTTCATCCATGACGTAGCAGGTGTAAATCGTCTCCTTGTCCACACCATATTTCCGGATATAACCAAATGCCTGCTCCACCGTCATATTTTTCTTGAGTCCCACGTACTCCGCCGTCATGACGCTTCCGGCGCTGTTTTCCGGGTAATTGAGGAACTGGTTGATCAGTTTTCTCGTATCCGGGCTGGAGTTCTGAAGTACGCGCCGCACGATCGTCGCCGGCAGCTCCTCCAGCATATCGACCGCATCATCGACATACAGGTCGTCAATGATAGCACGCAGCTCATTATCCGTAATACTGGTAATGATGTGCTGCTGCTGTTCGACTTCCAGACAGGCAAATACCTCTGATGCCAGCTCTTTCGGCAGCATACGGAATACAACGACCGTCTTCTCTGAATCCAATTCTTCGATAAATGAGGCAATATCCACCTCATTCATCTCGACCAGCTGGCTTTTCAGCTCCCGGTACTTCTTCCCGGTCAGCAGAGCCAGCAGCTCTTCTTTCTTCTCTTCTTCTAACATTCCCGTCTCCTTCCAAAATATTGTCATTTTGGAAATCGGACAGGCTGCTCCTTTCCTGCTCCTGCACACAGGCAGAATGCCGGAAACTTATCCACAGATGCGGCAGTGTACACAAGGAATCCGCTGTTTGCAGCTGTCATTCCTGCAAATGCATGTGTACGCTGCCTTTGGTTCTGGGTAGCTGCCGTCTGATTCCGCCTTATGACTCCGGCTTTCCATTGTGTTCACTCCTCTCCTGATTTTCTCGCATGAAAACATCCGGCAGATTGATGCTCGATACCGGATGTCTCTTTTTATTATAATAATTGAATGAAAAAATAGCAATCTTTTTATCGAAGTTATCCAAAAAAACGTTGTTAAAAAGTAATTGTTCACGGGTAGACACTTTGGAAACCAAAAATGCCGCTCAGATACCACCACGGCGGCAGCAGCTTTCGCACACCCGCGGCTCCCGGCAAAAAGACCGAAGCGTCAAAAAAGATCGGACAGAGCAGGAGGCTCGCAAGGATAAAAACCGGAATCAGCGCCGCCAGAAATCCCGGCTTCCGGCAGACTGCCAGGCATCCAAAGGCATACATGGTCACGAAGAAGAGATAAAAAAGCAGCTTTCCCGCCTCTAAAAGCGGCTCTGCCCCATTTCCCGACGCCAGAAGCGCCACATACGCCGAAATGGATGCTAAAAATACAAACGCCGCGATCTCCGCCGTCTGCAGCAACCACCGCTCCCGGCTCCGGACCGCCGCATAAAGCCCGCGCTCTACATCCTCGCCCGCCATGACAGCTGCCGCCAGCCCCATGATAAAAAGGAATACCGCAGTCAGCCCGCGCACCGGAAAGACCACCTTCATCGCCCCTGTCTGCAGTGCCGTTCCTCCCTGTAAGGTCTGATAATCAAAGGTAAAGGTGCTTCCGTTGCTGCGGTATTTTTCATAGAGTTCCATCAGCACGCCGCACGCCTTTTCCCGCGCCTCCGTCGTCTGGCAGCGCGCCATCACCGTCTGGAATGCCGCTCCATTTTCCCCATAGTCCGCCAGCAGTTCCCGCCCGTACACCTCGAACAGTTCAGAAAATATCTTTTCTGATATAATTTTCTCTGCCACTGTGGACGGCGACACCAGCACGCGGACCGCACGGGTATAATGCCCCTCGTCCAGCCGTTCTTTTAATCTCTCTGGAAACAGGTAGGCGCACTCCGCCCGTCCGGTCATAACCGCCTTCTTTGCCTCTTCCTCCGCCCCGCACGGATAAAAGAAAAATGAACGGCTCTCTTCCGATTCCAGTCTTTCTGCAAGCGCCTGATTCCACGCATCCGTTCCCGGGCAGAGCGCCACCGCGATCCGCCCGGAATCCCGTTTTTCCACCTGATGGAGCATGCCCATTCCCAATGGAAAGATCAGAAGAAACAGGAGGAACACCGGGCGGTAAAGAGCCCGCCGCAGCGTCATTCCAAACATACAGAACCACCACGCCAGCTTCCGCATCCGTCAATCCCTCCTTTTTCCGGCGGCAAGCGCCAGTGCAAAGCATGCCAATGCCGCCGCAGCCAGTTTCCACAGCACCGGAACCGCCCCTGTCTCCCCGCCCGAAGCAATAAAGCGGATTCCATCCATCCAGAGCGCCGTCACTGTCATATTTCCGACTTTCTGAACCAGCTCCGGCAGAAAGACGGACGGGATGATGCCGCCCGCCAGAAAGAGAAATACCACATTGACCGCAAACAACGTCAAAATCGCCGCTGCCGAACTTCTGCACACCTCATAAAACAGCAGAATCCACGCCGAAACTGCCGCGCAGGTCAGCCCCCACGCCGCCAGTTCTTCCCGCCCCGCCAGCGCATATCCCTTCTGCACCGCCCAGCCATAGCCGCCCGCCGTGACTGCCATCAGAAGAAGCGTCATGCACAAGCATTTGCAGAAAAGCGGATACCACCGCCGGATCCCGATGCGCCGAAGCCCCTGTTCCAGCGCCTCCGTCTGGGGAGCCAGAAACGGCGCTGCCGGGATTCCGGTAAGAATCATCAGAAATACAATCCCCGAAATTCCATAAAAGACCGCCGTCGATACATTCCCTGCAGCGCTGACCGTTTTCTTCCGGAAAAGTGCCTCGCGGTTCATCGCATATTTTAAAAAGATACGGTTCAAATCCTGTTCAGACACCGAAATCTGTTCCGGCACTCCCTGGAGATTCAAATATTCATCTGCCGCGTAGATCGCCGCCTGCGAAGTGCCAAGCATCGAACTGCCCGACTCTGCCAGTTCCCGGAAAACGGCGCCTTCCAGCCCGCTCTCATCCGGAAACCAGATCGTGGCTGGCTGGTTCGTACCGTCCAAAATGCCGCGCGCCATGCCGGACGGCACCTCGAAAACCGCTTGAAGCTCCCCGCTTTTCATCTTTTGGAACGCTTCATCGTGTTCCAGATACGAAAAGTCGCAGAGACTTTCCACGCTGTCCAGCGAGGCAATCATTTTGGTTATCTTTTCCGAAAGCGCATCGTCCTCCGGAAGCACCACGCCCACCTCGATTTTCTTTAAAGATGTTTCCCCATATAAAACCTTAGACGCCGAAAATGCCGCCATGCCGACGAGCAGCACCATCACCGCCAGCCCTGCCAGAAAATACGGCAGCTGGCGGAGCAGGCGCTTTCCGGTCAGCAGCAGATATATCATATATGTTCGCATTTTCCGCCGCCTATGACATGACTTTCAGGAGGATCGCGAACAGGTTGCCTGTTATCTCCGTTGTGACCTGGTTATAATCCTCCTCGGAGGAAGCCAGCACATCAAATGGAACGCCGTCCGGCTGCACGATCTCATCCTCCAGCGGGTTGACATAATAGGAACCGGCAAATTCAACATAAGAACTGCTTCCATTTAACAATGTAGTTTCCAGACGCAGGGAATCCATATCGATATGGACGCTCTCGCCCTTCGAAAGCTCGCTGACCGCGCCATTCGCCGTGATCGACGCCTGAGACGCACCGTTACTCTGCAGATCCATCTTTACCTCATAGCTGCCGTCCGCGATCTGATAGTCGCCATCCAGGATAAACTGGTATTTCTCTTCGTCGCCTTGCAGGGTCGCAATTACCTGACCACTCCAGCTCTTTCCAGCCTCGTAAGCGCCTGTTTTATCCAGGGAAACCGTGATAATCTGACCGTCCGAATCCTCAATATTTAACGCCCCATTCACATTCGACAGCATGTTGTAACCGCCGCCAAAGGAAACATCGCCGTAAAAACGGACATTTTCTTCCTCAACCGTTGCATCCGTCTCATAGGAAAATCCAGCCATTTTGCCATCTTTTCTCACATAGACATCCATCGTCACATCCCCGATGGTATTTTCCATTTCCTCTACCAGATTGTCCAGCACCGCTTCCGCCTGCGCCCAGAGTTCCTTCTGCTGTTCCTCCGGATCCACGCTCTCTCCGTCCCCGTCCGCTGCATAGATGCTGCTTGCGTCGCCTGCCAGTTCCAGATAGCGCACCACATCCTGTTTGAGTGTCTCATCATTCAGGAAAAATTCTCTCGTCGTCTTTGCAAAGCGAATCAGCGCATCCTTCGGCAGAGTCACATGGTAACCGCGGCAGTTCTCGCTCTGTCCGTCGATCGTAAACTCTTTTTTGTCATTCTTAGTGACAGTCATAGCCGTTTTGAGGTCATCAATCGCCTTGCTTCCCTCTTTGTAGCGGTTCCAGAGTGCTTTCAGATCCATCATCGGCTCCTCGTCCGAAAGCGCTTCCTTGTACTGTCCCAGATAATTTGCCAGCCCCTCAATATCAATCCCCTGCTCTTCGAGCTTCTGCGCCGCATACGGAGAATTAATGAGCTGTCCTTCCAGATCATTGACATAATCAAGGGTAAATATACGGCTGGAAAGTGCCGGAATCGCCGCCATGATCTGTGTATCATCCATGTAAAGCTGTGCGTCCGCCAATTCTCCGCCGCCATACTGCAAGGAAAGATTTAGCAGCTGCCGTCCGCTGTCCACATCGCGCTTCACATCCAAGCCGATGCCCGCACCGCTCATCTGGTTCAGGGATTCATCGGAAATACCTGTCATGCTTAACTCCATCCCCGTCTGCGCGGATCCCTTCTGTAAAAGTTTTTCCAGCTCTTTCGTCCCAAAGATCTCCTCAGACGGATTTAACTGCCCTTCCGCCGTGATGCTCTTGAACGCATCGATCACTGTGTCCTTCGGGTCTGCCTGATGGCTGAGCATCACACCGCCGCCGACCACGACCACCGCTGCGGCTGCTCCGGCTGAAATGAGCCATTTCTTCCTGCCAGAACCATTTCCGCCCGTTCTGCCACCGTCACTGCCGCCTGCAGCATTTCCACCGATTCCGCCGCCAGCACCAGCGGATCCGCCTGCACTGGTTCCATCCGCTGTGTCAGATGCGGCCGTAAGCGCCTGCGCCGCTGCCTCTGCCGGGTTTAGCGGGGTTGAATTGCTTGACATGTTTGCATTGTTTGTATTGTTTGCATTATTTCCCTCTTCCATCTTGTACCTCCTCCTGTTTTCTCACTCCTAAAACGTTACTGTTCACGCATACGTGCCCAGTAACCTTAAAACCTCTGTATCAGCTCCCGCGCCGAAAGCCCTGCCTCCGTCGGAACCAGCACACCGTCCTTTAATACATAAAGGGTTGTACACGCCCCTATCTCTCCCATCTCATGGGACGTTAAAAGAACTGTTCCCCCTGCTTTCACATAGCTCCTGATATAAGTCAGGATCTGCTCCTTTGCCTCCAGGTCAAGCGCTGCCCCCGGTTCATCGAGAATCAGGATATCCGCGCGTCCGGAGAGTGCCGCCGCGATGCTCAGCCTCTTTTTCTCTCCGCCTGAAAGCCGTCCCGCCTGCGTTTTCAAGAATCGGTCCACGCCCAGCACATGACCGACGCCGCATTCCAGATCCCGCTCCATCTCCCGCCGTTTCCCCCGGAACCAGAGACGGTAATTATCAAATGCCGTCAGCTCCGGGATCAATGGATTTTCCTGAGGCACATAGGCAATTTTTTCTTCTAATAGACGATGTCTTCCAAGCGCCTCCTGCCCGTCAATCCGAATACTCCCCCGATCCGGCTTGCGGATCCCCGCGAGGATCGAGAGCAGCGTCGTCTTGCCGCATCCATTTCCGCCGACAATCCCGATGCATTCCCCTGGATTTGCCCGAAAAGAGACATTTTTTAGGATCGTCCTTCCGCGGTACCGTTTTTCTATCCCTGTTACCTCTAACATATTTTTCCTCTTTGTAAAGTAAAAAGGAACACCGCAAAGCAGAAGCGAACCGCTTCTCTGCCTTGCAGCATTCCTTACTTTATCTGGTCTGCGCCGCAGTGATGCAGGCACATTGATTTTATGATGGATGATTGCAGCACATCGTGTGCATTTGCAATCTATTTATTATTTATTTTCAGCCAGATCGCCTGGTTTCATGCTCAGGTTGATACGACCCATCTTATCGACCTCGATTACCTTTACAGTAACTTCATCGCCGATGTTGACAACATCCTCTACCTTCGCTACGCGCTTGTCCGAAAGCTTGGAAATATGAACCATACCATCTTTGTTCGGAGCCAGCTCTACGAATGCACCAAAATTCATGATACGGACAACGGTACCTGTCAGAATCTGACCCGGCTCGATGTCGGTCACGATGCCCTTGATGATGGAAACTGCCTTGTCGATCATTGCCTGATCGGTGCCGCATACAGCTACGCTGCCATCGTCCTCGATATCGATCTTAACGCCGGTCTGCTCGATGATCTTGTTGATTACCTTGCCCTGTTTGCCGACTACATCGCCGATCTTCTGCGGATCGATGGAGATCTGAACGATCTTCGGAGCATACTGGCTGACGGTCTTTCTCGGCTCGGAGATAACCGGCGCCATAACTTCATCCAGAATGTAGAGTCTTGCCTCTCTCGTCTTAGCGATTGCCTCCTCGATGATCGGGCGGGTCAGACCGTGGATCTTGATATCCATCTGGATGGAAGTAATACCCTTGTGAGTGCCGCCTACCTTGAAGTCCATATCGCCGAAGAAGTCTTCCAGACCCTGGATATCGGTCAGAACGATGTAATCATCATCGGTGTCGCCTGTTACCAGACCGCAGGAAATACCAGCTACCGGAGCTTTGATCGGTACACCTGCTGCCATCAGGGACAGAGTGGATGCACAGATACTTGCCTGGGAGGTAGAACCATTGGATTCCATCGTCTCAGATACGGTACGGATTGCATACGGGAACTCTTCCGCAGTCGGAAGTACCGGCACAAGCGCACGCTCCGCCAACGCACCATGACCGATCTCACGGCGTCCCGGTCCTCTGGACGGTTTGGTTTCGCCTACGGAGTAGGACGGGAAGTTATAATGGTGCATATATCTCTTGGATGTCTCGTTCTCATCCAGTCCGTCGATCTTCTGTGCCTCGGACAGCGGAGCCAGTGTACAGATATTTAAAATCTGTGTCTGTCCACGGGTGAACATACCGGAACCGTGTACACGCGGCAGAATGTCGATCTCTGCTGCCAGCGGACGGATCTCGGTGATACCGCGGCCATCCGGACGCTTGTGATCTTTGAGGATCATCTTGCGGACAGTCTTCTTCTGGTACTGATATACAGCCTCACCCAGAACAGCCAGCCACTCCTCGTTATCAGCGAATGCCTCTTCCAGGCGCTCGGTGATTGCGCGGATATTCTCTTCTCTCTTCTGTTTCTCGTCTGTAAATACAGCCTCTTCCATCTCTTCCTGCGGAACCAGCTCACGAATCGCTGCAAACAGCTCTTCCGGAACTGCACAGCTCTCGTAGGAATGTTTCGGCTTGCCGCACTCTGCTACGATGGTGTCGATGAATTTGATGATCTCCTGGTTTACTTCGTGTGCCTTGAAGATCGCGTCGATCATGATGTTCTCCGGAACTTCCTTTGCACCAGCCTCGATCATGATAACCTTCTCGCGGGTGGAAGCAACGGTCAGAGCCATATCAGATACTTTCTTCTGTGCGTTGGTCGGGTTTACGATAAACTCGCCGTCGATCATGCCGATCTGGGTGGTCGCACACGGACCATCAAACGGGATATCGGAAATGCAGGTTGCGATTGCAGAACCTAACATCGCGGTATACTCCGGGCTGCAGTCCTGGTCAACGGATAATACGAGGTTATTTAAGGTAACATCGTTGCGGTAATCCTTCGGGAACAGCGGACGCATCGGACGGTCGATAACACGTGCAGTCAGAACTGCGTTCTCAGATGCCTTTCCCTCTCTCTTGTTAAATCCGCCCGGAATCTTTCCGACCGAATACATCTTCTCCTCAAACTCAACGCTTAACGGGAAGAAATCAATACCGTCACGCGGCTTGTCAGAAGCTGTCGCGGTTGATAATACGGTTGTATCTCCATAATGCATAAATGCAGCACCATTTGCCTGAGCTGCTACACGGCCAACATCCACTGTTAAAGTTCTGCCAGCCAGTTCCATCGAAAAACTCTTGTACATCTCATATCTCCTTTCATCTTGTTTTGCAGAAGAACCTTCACATTCTCATACGCCGCTTTCGGTTCCAAAAGTGCCTTTCTGTGAAAAGTAACACCGAAACTACTGCTCTGCCCGCAAATATGTTTTTCTGCTTTACGGGTACAGCAGCGGTCTCGGACTTTTCTTCTACATAAACAACTAGGGTGGATTGCTCCACCCTATACGTTTTAATCTTAATTACTTTCTGATGCCTAACTTCTCGATCAGTGCACGGTATCCTTCCAGATCGGATTTCTTTAAGTAATCCAGAAGACCACGTCTCTGTCCTACCATCTTCAGAAGTCCGCGGCGGGAATGATGATCCTTCTGATTGGATTTTAAATGCTCTGTAAGCTCAGCGATTCTAGCGGTCAGAATTGCGATCTGAACCTCCGGTGAACCTGTATCGCCTGCTTTTCTTCCGTACTGTTCGATAATAGCTGCTTTCTTTTCCTTTGAAATCATTGTGATTTCCTCCTTAAAATTATTCTTACCGTATGCTAAGTTTATGTCGGAGTCGTCAAAAAACTGAGCACCGGCGGACTCATACCTAGTAAGTATAACACAATATGTTTTCGGTGTAAATCATTTTATGCAGGTTTTTTCTCGATT
>NZ_CAKVZK010000046.1:0-19793 GCF_934835585.1 Clostridium sp. AF02-29
CTGTTCCGCCAGAACAGCTTCATAATTATAGCATATCCATATTGCTAATGCAAGTGGATTTTTCCCTGTTTTTTGCGATTTTTGCAGGTTATCCACAATGACCGCAGACAGCCCGTCGTTTTTCCACTTCCCGTTGCTACTGTTCCACAGATTCACAGACATAGAGGGAACACACCTCACCGTTAAAGACCTGGGCACCCGCGTAGAGAGGCTCCCTGTCGTACGTATAGGCAACACTCTTAATATACAGAAGCGGAGCTCCTTTCTTTACTTTCATCAGCTTTGCCTCTGCTGCTGTGGCCCGGCATAACTCGATCTGCTTTTCTGACGTGATAACACGCACCTTCGCCTCCTCCTGAAGGCATTCAAACAGAGAGTTATCATCAAACTTCTTCTCCAGGAGGAATGAGTATTTCACTGGGAAATAGTTTCTCTCGATCGTCACCGGTTCACCATCGGCTGTCCGCAGCCGGGAAATATAGATCACGTATGCTCCCGGCTCCAGATTTAACTGTTTCCGAATCTTTTCATCAGCGTGAACCAGCTTGTTCTCCAGCATCTGTCCGCCCGGTTTCATATTCATATGATGACACATCTCTGAGAAACTCTGAAGGTTTTTAATATCTTTCGCAAATTTCTGGCGACAGATAAAAGTTCCCTTTCCCTGTTTTTTCTCAACCAGCCCCTGACTTACCAGATCATCCACAGCTCTGCGGATCGTGATCCGGCTCACTTTATACTGTTCTGCCAGTTCCGCCTCCGTTGGAATTCTTCCTGTTGCATTGTATACTCCGTTTTCAATATCGCGTTTTAGACATTCTACGACCTGTACATATAATGGAACAATGCTGTTTGGATTCATATTTATTTCCATACACCCCTCCTTCTACCCCATTCTTTCAGAGCAGTTAATTATACTAATTAGATATATAATGTTATATACACTATAATACTATTTGTACTATTAGATAGCAAGATATTTTTTCTCTTCGCCTTGTATTTCTAATTTTTTTCTCAAACACAAAACAGGCTGACATCCACATTCCGTAGGCATCAACCTGTCTTATATCTCATTTGTAATTCAAGTCAAACAGCTGTGAGACTGGGCTCCCACGGGGACGCATTTACCAGTATTCACCACTTGAAAGAGGTGAAAATCTTCTCTGACTGAGATAAATTAATGAGCAATTAATAATCAAATTTCCACATGTAACGACGATAGGTCATCGGATGCATTCTCACATCTGCCATCGCGGAGATGAACTGTTTGGAGATCGGGTGGAACAGAAGAGAGTTAAAGTACTCTGCAACTCTCTCATCCAACTCGCCTAAGCCCAGCTCCTCGGCATCAATGATCCAGTGATGTCCGCCGAACTGATTTAAGAAGCGCTCGGCTCTCTCATCCACCGGACGTGTGCGTCCAACGCTCTTAAATAACAGAATTGCCAGATCCTTGTCGCATGTCTCAAATGCGCCATGGAAATATTCACCGGAGTGGATCGGAACACAGTGGACGGTCTGCATCTCCTGGAAGAAGCAGAATGCGTCAGAATAGGAAACTTCCCACGCAGCTCCGCTGGACATTACGTTCCATACGGTGTCATCCTTATATGTCATGGCGAATTTTGCTGCTTCCGCGCGAACATCCTTGTATGCCTTACCGTAGATCGTCTCTAACTTCTCAAAAGCTTCCAGAGCCTGATCATATGCCTCATAATTATCGTACTCTTTTAAGAGCCAGAACGCGATCTTTAATGCTGTACCCTGACTGTTGTAATGAACAAGTGTCGGGTCCTTATACCACTCGTCTGCGTGATAATATGTTACATAATAATCAGCTGTCTGGGCTGTCAGGGAATCCGCGTAGCCGGATAATCCGATGGTGACTGCGCCCTTTGCCTTAGCCACTTTCAGCGCTTCTACGGTCTCTGCCGTCGCCTTTGTGGATGTGCCGATCACAAGAGTGTTTTTATCTACATTCTTCGGGGTCGCATTGACGAACTCGCTGCTGTTGTAACCCTGAACACGGATGGAACTCTCCTGATTTAATAAAAAGCGTGCCGGATAGGAAGATGCGAAAGAGCCTCCGCAGGCTACAAAGATCACCTGCTTTAAGCCGCCGTTTTTATCCAGATCTGCTTTTGCCTTTGTCATCACATCGATGACTTCCTGCATCCCTTTGATCATAGGAATATCCTCTCTTTCTTACAATTGATTTTTATCCACGGAGTGCTTTGGTTGCCTGCTCATCTACATGGTAATCAACTCCATCGGATACAACAACCACACCGTATTCCTTCTTTGCTGCCTCTGCAGATACTTTTTTCTCTCTAACGTCCTTCAATACCTTTTCCGGATCACGTTTCATCGGATCACCGTAACCGCCGGCACCAGGTGTTGTAACACGGATCACATCGCCCTTCTTTAACGGGAAGCTTGTCGTCTTATGGCCCATCTTTGTGACGGTGCCGTCTGTCGCAACGCGGTAGAATGCGCCTGCTGCGCCCTCTTTGCCGCCTGCAAGTCCCCACGGATGGAATTTATGACGATCACCGAGTCCTGTGTATGCCACATCATCCTGCAGCACTTCAAGCTCACGCTCAATTCCAAGACCGCCGCGGAACTGACCTGCTCCGCCCGTATCTTCCTTCAGTTCATATTTTCTGGCAAGGATCTTCGTGAACTCCATCTCTGTTGCCTCGATCGGCATGTTGGATGTATTCGTCATATTTACCTGAACACCCGACAGACCGTCTAAGCCCTTGGAAGCTCCGCCGCCTCCGGCGATAACCTCATGGAAGATAAATACGCTGTCTGTACCGATCGCACCTTCACCAGCTAAGATCGTCGTGGTGCACGCGCCGTTTCCTGCGGTAACCACGGTATCCGGGAAGATCGGAGCCAGGGCACCGAAGATCGCGTCCGGAATTCTCTGCTGGCAGTCGATCTGCGCGCCGATCGGGCTCGGCTCTGTCGGATTTACAATGCAGCCCTTCGGAGCAATGATCTTGATCGCACGGTTGATTCCCTCATTGGCTGGGATATCGTCGCCCATCAGGGCTTTTACTGCGAAAAATACTGCCGCTTTTGTACACGGATACGGTACGTTGATTGGAGCTTTGATCTGATCTGCAGTTCCTGTAAAATCGATCGTTAAATTGTCGCCCTTGATGGTTACTTTTACCTTGATTGGAAGCGGATCCGGATATTTGTCTCCGCAGCCGTCTACATAGTCCGTGTAGTTATACTCGCCGTCCGGAAGCTCTGCAACGACAGCGCGGACACGACGCTCGGAGTAGCCTACCAGTTCCTTCATGCACGCAATCAGGTCATCCTGGTAGCGGGCATATGCCTCCTGGATTCTCTGCACACCGATCAGGTTTGCAGACATCTGTGCAGTCAGGTCTCCCTCACGTTCCTGTGGAACACGGGTATTGTCAAGGAGGAGATCAAGAACGCTGCTGATTGTCTCGTTATTTTCGCGGATACGGATCACCGGAATACGGATACCTTCCTGGAATAAGCTGTCAGCGTCACCGGATGTGGAACCCGGTACTTTACCGCCGATATCGGAATGATGGGCAATGTTTGCGATCCAGCCCACCAGCTTGTCGCCTACAAAGGCCGGAGCCGCGATTACAATATCCGGCAGGTGGTTGCCGCCGCCGTGATACGGGTCGTTAGCGATAAACATATCGCCCGGGCGGACATTTTCTTTTCCGAATTTTTCATAAATATTTGGAACTACACTCAGCATGGAGCCTAACAGTGCAGCTAAACTTTCTACCTGCGCAACGCTGTTTCCATCCGGATCGATCACAGCCGTACAAACGTCACGGCGTTCCTTCATATTGGTGGAGTATGCACTGCGGACAATGATTCCGTAAGTCTCCTCAGCAATGGACATCAGGAGATTGCGGACAACCTCAACAGTTACGGTATCGATCTGCTTTGCCATCTTACTTCTCCTCCTCATCACGAATCTTTAAGTTATGATATCCATCTACATGGATCGTCCAGCCCTTCGGCACTACAAGTGTGGTATCCATCTGTTCACAGATACACGGACCTGGGATCGCCTGACCCGGAACAAATTCTTCTCTTAAGTATACCGGAGTCTCAATATACTCGTCGCTGTTCTGGAAGAGGACCTGACGGACTTCGATCGGTGCCGGGATCGGTGCTTCCGGATGAAGCTCTGATACCTTAAGATCCGGTTTGTCGATCACGCCGATCGCGGAAACACGGTAACTTACAAACTGAACGATTGCGTCTTCCTTGCAGTAACCGTAGCTTCTCTTGTGCTCTGCATGGAAATCAGCCAGTGCTTTCTTTAATGTCTCCTCTGTCATCTTTCCAGCCGGTACCGGAATGCTGATCTCGAAGTTCTGACGCTGATAACGCATATCAATAGCAAACTCAAAGTAGCGGCGGTCTGCCGGAACCCCTTCTTTGTCTAAAAGACCGGTTCCCTGTTCTACCATATTGTCAAACTGCTCGTTCATGCTGTCTAAGTTGTCAGCCTCACCGTTCATAACTTTTGTTCTGGATAAGTCAAACTTTGTATCAGCTAAGAGTAAACCTAAGCTGCAGAGTGTGCCCGGATGCGGCGGAATAAGAACTTCCTTCATTCCCAGTTCTTTTGCTACTTCGCACGCATGGAGCGGACCTGCGCCGCCGAATGCCATCAGGCTGAATTCGCGGACATCGTAGCCTTTCTCTACGGATACGCTTCGGATCGCACGGACCATGTTGGAGTTAACTACGGTGATGATTCCGTTTGCGGCACGTTTCATATCAAGATTAGATTTATCACAGATCTTTGTCTTGATCGCATTCTTTGCCAGCTCAATATCCACGTCCATTCTGCCGCCGAGGATCTTCTTCTGGTTCAGTTTTCCTAAGACGATGTTTGCATCTGTTACGCACGGATTCTCGCCGCCGCGCATGTAGCATGCCGGTCCAGGAGTTGCGCCGGCACTCTTCGGTCCTACCTTTAACGCGCCGCCGTCATCGATCTTTGCGATGGAGCCGCCGCCGGCACCGATGGTGATGATGTTGATCATCGGGATTCTTGCCGGATATCCCTCAACGTAACGCTCGTTGGATACCTGCGGTGTATAGTTCTCGATCAGGGAAATATCTGCGCTGGTACCGCCCATATCGAATGTAATGATCTTGTCTGCTTCGCACTGTTTGCCGATATAAGCCGCTGCGATAACGCCGGCACTCGGTCCGGATAACGCGGTCTTGATCGGGCAGTCGATCGTCTCTTTAATGGAAATGATGGAACCGTTGGACTGTGTTACATACGGCTCAACCTTGATGCCGAGCTGTGCGATAGACTCGCGGAAGTTGTTTACATACTTCTTCATAACCGGTCCTAAGTAGCTGTTCATGACCGTTGTACTCATACGGCTGAACTCACGGAACTCCGGTGCCAGCTTGCTGGAAATCGTTACGTAAGCTTCCGGGAACTCCTCATGAATGATCTCTTCGATTCTTTCCTCATGAACCGGATTGATGAAGGAGAAGAGGGTGCACACTGCGATAGCAGCAACTCCCTGGGCTTTTAAGTAGCGGACCACTTCTCTGGTCTCTTCCTCATCAAGCGGTGTCTCAATGCTGCCGTCATAGCGGATACGCTCTGTAACGGTGCAGTTTAAGCCAGACGGAACTAACGGATACGGCTTCTGTGCCTGGAGGTTGTAAAGAGACGGACGGCGCTGTGTTCCGATCTCCATCAGGTCTTTAAATCCCTTTGTGGTGATAAGACCAAGGCGGCAGCCTTTCTTTTCGATCAGCGCATTGGTTCCTACTGTGGTACCATGTGCCAGATAGCTGACTGTCTCCGGTTTTGCCTTCTTTATCTCTAATACATCCTGCACACCTTTTACAATTGCCTTGGACGGGTCTGCCGGTGTAGAACTGTCCTTATAATTGAACAATTCGCCGGTTTCCTGATCAAAAACAGAGAAATCTGTAAACGTTCCTCCAACGTCTACGCCAATCATATAAGACATATTATTTCCTCCCATGTATTGGTTGTTTGTAAGCTGCTCTCTCCGAGCATGACTATTTGCATGTCCGGCGCTTCAAGTTGACTTCATACAGCTTGTATTGTTATATATCATTATATATTCTTTAATGATAAAATACTTTATTTTCGACCATTTGTCAATACTATTCTTCATTTCTTTCTCATAACAAGCTGCTCCGATTCTTTCAAGTCGAATGTCCGTGAGACTTGGAGCGTGATTCTTGTCAGCGAAGCCGACATATTCCTATCAGAATCACTGTGCATCCTCGCGGAGCATTTATCTTAGTCGGAGACCTAACTCACACTGAGACAAATTTGCTACGACTCACCACCTAAAAGAGGTGGGAGTTTTCTCGACTAAGATAAATCTTTATACACCCGCTCATATACAGAATCCGGCACTTGAACGCCTCCACCAAAAGCGCCTTTGATCAGACATGTTTTTGCTGAAAAAGCTGCGGCAGTCTTTAATGCTACTGGCAAAATCTTCATTCTTATTTCCGGATCTTCCCAATTTGCTTCTGACTCCTCTTCTAATTTTTTCAAAATTGTCACCAACATGGCCGTCGCAAAGCTGTCTCCCGCCCCCATTGTGTCCACAGGGATCACATAGTCCGGCAGTTGACGGTAAAAATGGTGTCCATCATAAACTGTCGCACCTTTGCTTCCGCGGGTAGCTGTCACAACCCCGCAGCCTTTTTCATGCAGCTTTCCGCACAACCCTTCCGTTGCTTCATCGCTTAAATCGCTACAGGAAAGGAACGCAAAATCAATATACGGGCAGACACGGTCCACACGGTCCTCCTCATTCCAGCGGTAAGAAAAGTCGTAGCTTACAAATGGTGAAAGCACATGCAGATCAGGAAGCAGATCATCCGTAAATCCATTGTTTGTCGTGTGGATCAGATCAAAGCCGTCCGCATACTCAAGATCCTCTTTCTCAAGACGGATCGGATGTTTCTGGATTACTCCGCCTTTATTGCTTCCCTTAAACACACGGTCCCCATCGACGATCATCACTCTCGCAAAACCATTTTCTCCGGCATAGCTGCGACAATGGCTGTATCCAACGCTATGGGCGTCGAGTGATGCCTTCACATGACCGGCAATCGCGTCATTTCCAAAAACGCCCATAAAATCTGATTTTACGCCAAGCATACCTGCGTATACCGCAAAATTGACTGCCTGCCCACCTGGATACATCGTCCTCTCATTCAGGTAGATATCACACACATTGTCACCCAAACCCAAAACCTTAACCATTTTTGTATCCTCTTATTTTTTACTCAAACAAAAATTTTACCTGGCAGCCAGTCACTTCTGCCGCCCCTGTGGCTACCATGTCCACACCTGTAAAAAATTCTCTGAGATCATCACTGCGAATGTCTTCCTGCTGCTTTACAGTCACCAGGATCTTCGTCAGTTCCGGAACCTTAACCATATCCTCATCGCCTGTTTCCATGATTCTCGTCTCATAGCCAACCTTATCGAATATATCTTTGTTCCCATATGCCAGACCCAGAGTGAAAAATTCCAGCGCCTCTAATGCATTTCCATTTTTGGACAGGGCTTTACCTGTCTGTCTTTGTGCTAATCCATCGTCACACAGACCGGTAAACTCAACCTGCACTTTCCGGGACTTGTTAAAATCAGACAGCTTCCTCTCCATATCCATTTTTTGTGCAGACATTTCCCCGTTCTCTACAGTTTTCCTTGCAAGGAGCGGCAGATATGAATATGCTTTTCTCTTTTCCTCAAACTCTTTCCGAACCTGCTCCAAAAGAAGCGGCTGTTCAAATAACTCAGCTCCCGTCAGTGCCATTACCTTTGCCGCTACCAGCATTCCCTTCATGCAGATATCACTGCGCCCTTGGGCAACCTCCTGCCAGGAATGTCCCAACGTATCCTTTATATAGCACGCTGCCACACACTGTACAGTAGGCGTTGCAAAGCTTACATCGCAAATATCTGTTGAACCAGGCTTATGGATATTAATTTCGCGGAAAGGATACAATACATCATTATACGGCTTTCCTTTCACCTGCCTGATAATATCTTCTGCCTGTTCCTCATACAACAGTCGCATTAAATCGAAGGTTGCCTGTTCTCCGTTTTCCGGAAGAGCCTGATGCATATGTTCTGCATATTTCCAGTCTGCTTCCGTCATTGGAACAGTGCCCACTATCTGGTATTTTTTATACATCGTGCGTTCCAGCGTCCGGTTCGGAAGCAGCTCGGTTGTTCCTGTCTTATAATCCGCCGTCAATACGCATCCGGTCATGACAGCCGCGCCGTATGCTGCCATATGTAATAGCTGAAATCCTTCTTTGACCTGGCTGCTCACATGAGCGCGATATGCATATAGAATCCGGGCTTCAGGCACTTCTCCATCGTTTGCATCATCGCCCGGTGAAAGAATTGTGGAACGTACGACAAAGCAGGGATCAAGATAATGTCTGACATTTGTCGCTCCCATTAAAAATATCTGCAATGCGTCCGCAGCGCGTTTTCCCTTAAAACTGTAAATTACTTTTTGCTGCGCGTGAAAGTTGATCGACCATATACCGTTATCGTCTGTCGGATGCCAACTGATCGCTGCGGCGCAATCATCAAATACTCCAGCCTGTTTCATCAGCACTTTTCCGGCACCGCCTTCCTCGGCCGGGCATCCATAAAAATGGACGGTTCCTTTTATTCCAGTTTCCTTTAAATGGTCTTTCACAGCGATCGCAGCAGCAACAGCCGCCGTTCCCAAGGTATGATGACCACACCCGTGACCGTGTCCACCCTCGATGATCGGTTCTCTTTCAACGGAATCTGCTTTCTGGCTCAGATTTGGAAGCGCGTCAAATTCTCCCATGAACCCGATTACGGGCTTTCCCTCACCCCAAGAGGCAATAAATGCGGTCGGCAGACCGGCAACCCCTTTTGTCACGGAAAAGCCTTCCTGTTCAAGAAGTGCTGAAAGGCGGGCAGAAGATTTATATTCTTCAAAAATTGGTTCCGCATAATCCCAGATATCAAGAGCAGCATGAATATACTGCTCCCTTTTATCTTCAATTGTCTTCAGAATACTTTCCTGTGTGTTCATCGTTTCCATTCCTCCATCCATGCAAATATCCCTGTTTGGTCACATCACGTCATTTTTCTTCATGCTTTGTTTCTGACTGCTGCTCTTCTGCCAGCCAACATAATACCTGATGTCCCGGTTCAACTGTTACAAACGGCGGCACTGTTTCTGAACATTCTTTTTTTGCATAAGGACAACGCTTATGAAAATGGCATCCTGATGGGGGATCGGCCGGATTTGGGACATCTCCCTGAAGAATGATCCGTTCCCGCTTTACCTCCGGATCAGGCATTGGAATTGCCGACAACAGAGCCTTTGTATATGGATGGACCGGATTCTCATATATCTGTTTTTTATCTGCTATCTCTACAACCCGTCCCAGGTACATAACAGCCACGCGATCGCAGATGTGATGTACAACACTGAGGTCATGAGAAATAAAGATATAAGTCAAATTCAGTTTGTCTTTCAATTCCTTCATCAGATTCAACACCTGCGCTCGTATGGAGACATCCAGTGCTGATACCGGCTCATCACAAATGATCAATTTAGGATTCACCGCCAGTGCTCTTGCGATCCCAAGACGCTGTCTTTGTCCACCGGAAAATTCATGCGGGAAACGATTAATATACGCACGGTTAATCCCAACCAAATCCATGAGCTTATAAATTCTCTCTTCTTTTTCCTTGCCCTCGCAGATATGAAACACTTCGAGCGGTTCTCCGATAATTTCGCCAACCGTCAATCTTGGATTTAACGAGGCGCCCGGATCCTGAAACACGATCTGCATTTCCCTGCGTTTCAGACGCATTTCTTCTTTCTTTAATCCGCAGATATTAGTGCCTTCAAAAATGACTTCCCCGCTTGTTGGCTCTATCAATCGTAAAATACTTCTTCCGAATGTTGACTTTCCACAGCCGCTTTCTCCGACAATTCCAAGAATTTCTCCCTGCTTTACCGATAAGTTAATGCCGTCCACGGCTTTTACACTGCGACGGTCCTTATTCAGAAAACCGGACTTAACTGAATAATATTTCTTTAAATTTCGTACTTCTAATAAATTCCCTGCCACCTATACCACCTGCTTTCGATTTTCATGTAAAAAGCATCGTACCTTGCGATCACCTATCTGATATAAATCGGGAACTTCTGTTTTGCATCTCTCCGTCGCATAAGGACAACGAGGCCAGAATCCACATCCGGCAGGCATATCATACAGGCTTGGAACATTTCCTTTTATCACATATAATCTGTCCTTCTGATCGTTAATATTAGGAAGTGCGCTGATCAGACCTTGCGTATATGGATGCAGTGGATCTTTAAACAGAGAATGGACATCACAATATTCCATTACCCTTCCCGCGTACATCACAAGCACATAATCAGCCATTTCCGCAATAACACCCAAATCATGCGTGATCATCATAATAGATGTATTCAGCTTTTTCTGTAGTTTACGCATTAAATCTAAGATCTGCGCCTGGATCGTCACATCAAGAGCCGTTGTCGGTTCATCTGCGATCAAAAGTTCCGGATTGCACGACAGCGCCATGGCAATCATAACCCTCTGGCGCATTCCTCCGCTCAGTTCATGTGGATATTCGTCCACTCTTTTCTCGGGAGACGGAATACCTACAAGCCTGAGCATTTCGATGGCGCGCTCTCTTACTTCCTTTTTTGAGACTTTCTCATGAGCAGTTATCATTTCTGAAATCTGGGTTCCAACTGTATAGACCGGGTTCAACGATGTCATCGGCTCCTGAAAAATCATCGCGATTTCTTTTCCACGGATTTTTTCCATCTGCTCCGCAGAATAATTCACAATATTTTCCCCTTTAAAGATAATCTCCCCATCTACAACCTTTCCTTCCGGAGGCAATAGCTTTAATATTGACATCGACGTAACGCTCTTTCCGCATCCCGACTCGCCTACGATACCAAGGGTTTCGCCTTTTCGTATGGTGAAATCAACTCCATCGACAGCAGGAACTTTTCCAGTTCGATCAAAGAAATATGTTTTCAGATCTTTTACCTGTAATATTACATCATCCTTCATTACACATTCCTCCCCGCATCTATTTTTTCTTGCTGTCCGCGTATTCAGGGAATAGTTTCAGATAATATATCATGGATTTTTCGAAATCCAGTACTCCTTTGACTGTGCAGTATTCATTGCTGGAATGCTGCCTAGATCCATGTCCCATACCGCCTGTGACGTATGGGATCCCCAATATCTTCTCGAACAGGAAATATGGTGCGGAACCCGGATTCCAGGGCCAGATCTGCGGTCTTGTTCCCATCAGCTCATATGTTTTCTTCAAGGTCTGAACAGAAGAAGAATGATAAGGTACGCTGGACGGATCATATGGCTTTCCATACTCCTCGATCTCGATATCCTGGAAGCCTCTAGAATCCAGATGTTTCCGTACTTTCTTCAGCATTTCGTCCGGCTTCATTCCCGGAACAAGGCGGATATCCATCTTAACCGTTACTTCGTGCGGTAAAAGTGTCTTTGAACCTTCACCGATATAGCCGCCTTTGATACCATCAATATTCAGAGTCGGAACCGTCAGCATCTTTTTCCACAGATCCAGACCGGTTAAGTCCCACTTGAATTTTTTGACGTCATACGCTGTTTTCCACTCTTCTTCATCCAGAAGGTCCGCGGAAGCAGCCAAAGCCTCGTCTTTTTCCTTTTCCAATGGTAAGATTCCATCATAAAAACCATCGATCAAAATTTCATTTTCATTCTCGCCGATCATCGATGAGAGCGCTTTCGTCATTCTCCACACAGGGTTCGCAACCCAGGCTGCAAAAGCGCCATGGATCCCTCGGTCTGTCGGACCGCCCCAGTCTCCGCCTTTTGACTTCAGTTCAAAGCTTACAATTCCCTTCACACCCATAAAGATGGAAGCAATTCTGTTTTCCTCTCCAAATGATGGGAAAAACATTGCATCGCAGTCTTTAAATTTATCCTTGTTGACTTCCAGGAACTCCTGGAGGGATTTGGAGGAAAGTTCCTCCTCCCCCTCTATCAGGAATACAAGGTTTACCGGAAGTTTTCCGGCAATTTTTTTATATGCCTTTATCGCTCTGAAGAAAGCGACTGTCGGTCCCTTTGTATTTACTGCACCACGACCGATAATGCAGTCTCCGTAATCTCTGAACGGATGGATTTCTGCTGCCCACGGATCTGAAATCCAGTCAGGCTCCTCAGCCGGAAGCACATCGTACATGCTGTAGATAAGAAGCGTGTGCTCTGCTTTTTCATCAATGCGGCCGTAAACAATGGGATTGCCAGGTGTCTCAATCAGCTCAGAGGTGCCGCCGCACTCTTCGATCATTTCCTTCACGCGTTCCGCTGTTTCCCGGATACCTTCCCCTGTCGCTGAAATGGATTTCATACGCATAAAATCCTGGACAGCCTTTAAATCATTATCAAAATTCTCGTCAAGATATGTCAATACTTCCTCGATTTTCGGTCCTTCCATCGCTATGCTATCTCCTTTCCGTCCACGGATCAATCTGCAAGTTTCCATTTCCATACTTCGAAATTAAACCATACAAAATTCTCGATCGGAACTTCTGCTAAACGTTTTGAATATGCCCATAAATCATTCTGATGGTATAACCAGATATACGGCTGATCTTCTACTAATGCTTCCTGATATGCGTCATAGCACTTTTTCCGCTCTTCCTTTGTTACTTTAGAAGCGCCTTCGTTAGCCAGATCAAACCACTTTGGATCTTTTACAAGTGAATAGTTTCTTGCGTCATTCGGTTTTAAAATTACGCTGCTTTCGTTCGGATCGATATTACTTCCGCCTCCAAGAAGACCTAAATCAGCTTTTCCTTCGCGGAGCATCTGAAGTAATGTAGTGAAATCATATGTCTCAATTTTTACTTTCACACCGATTTTTTCAAGGTCCTGTTGGATTAGGAGCGCAGACTGCTCTCTTACCTGATTTCCTTTCGGAACGATCATCAGATACTCTTTGTCAAAATTAAATCCTGCTTCTTTCAGCATTGTCTCTGCTGCTTCCGGGTCATATGTATTAGGTTTCAGGTTCTCATCATAATACGGATGATATTTTGGCATCGGTCCGACAGCAACCTGACCTTCTCCCAGCATCAGCTGATCAACCATCACCTGTTTGTTGATCGCTTTATCAAATGCATTTCTCACCTTCGCGTCCTGGAAATCAGGATCCTCGTCAGACAGATTAAATAACATATACTGATAAGAATAATCTTCTACAGAAGCAGCCACAAGAGAGTCTGAGCCCTTGACAGTTGCCCAGTCGGATAACGGGATACTTCCCATGCCAACCACATCAATATCTCCATTTAAGAGTCCTGCTGTCAGGTTTGCTGCCGGCACAACACGAACGACTAATGTCTTAAAATCAGGGCATCCCTGATAATAGTCTTCAAATGCTTCCATCTCTAAAGTCTCACCTGCAGTATCTTTCACATATTTAAATGGTCCGGCACCAACTGGACTTGTCCAGAAAGAAGAGTTATTGATATCCGCATAATTCCCAGTATCTAAAATATGTTCCGGAAGAACATAAAGGAAGCTTAAGAATGCGTTTAAAATAGTATCCTGATCCTTCGGCTCTTTAAATGAAAATTTTACCGTGTAATCATCGACAGCTTCTACACCTACCTGATCTGTGTCTGCTGCAATGCCGTCATCATCGGTTCCCGCTAACACATTAAACGCGGAACGATAATAGTTATCCACATCTGGATTCGTCATTGCCTTACAGGTAAATACAATGTCATTTGCCGTCAGTTTTTCTCCGTCATGCCACAATGCATTTTCAGCTAATTTGAAAGTCATCGACTTGTTATCATCTGCTATTTGCCACTCAGTCGCAAGGCGGGGTTCGATAACTCCATCATGTGTTCTTGTAACCAGACGTTCAAATAATTGATCTGCTACCGCGTTTCCGTAATTTCCTGACGTATTGTAAATATTCAATGTGTCCCAGGAAGAAATAACTGCCATAGTTACTACTTCATCTTTAGGACCTTTCTGCGCTGTTTCTGTTCCCGTTTTTTCCGCTGCAGCCGTTGTTTCCGTTTTCCCTTCTGTCTGTGTGGTCGTTGTACCACTTCCTCCGCATCCGGACAGCGCTGTCATTGCCGCTAATAAAATTGCCAGCATTTTTGTCGTCTTCTTCATTTTCTTTTCTCCTCCTATAATTATTTTTTTGCTGTTTTCGGATCTAACGCATCCCGCAAACCGTTTCCAATAAAGTTAATCGAAAGAATTGTGATTACCAGTGCCAGTCCCGGCGGAACCCACATCCATGGACGGCTGGTCAAGATCGTGATGGACTGTGCATTATAAAGCATATTTCCCCAGGAAGCAGCCGGCGGCTGAACACCCATTCCAAGGAAGCTTAACGAAGATTCCAAAATAATCGCGGAGGCGATCCGAAATGTAATGGAAATAAAAATCGGAGCGACCGCGTTCGGAAGGATATATCTGGTAATGATCAACTTGTCTTTTGCTCCAATCGCCACAGCACCTTCAATGTAATCCTTTTCTCTTATGCTCAAAACACTTCCATAAATCTGTCTTGCGAATTTCGGCCATCCGAGCACACCTATCACAACCGTGACGGTGACAATTGACGGACCAAACATGGATACCAGAAACAAAATCAGAATCGTGGATGGAAATGACATGAAAATATCTGACAGACGCATTACCACAACTTCAAATGCCCCACGATAAAATGCTGCCAGCATACCCAGAGGAATTCCCACGATCACGCTGACCGCCGTGGAAAAAATTCCAACTGCCAAAGACACCCGGCCACCGTAAAGTAATCGGCTTAATACATCTCTGCCGACATCGTCTCCTCCCAACAGATGTTTCGCGCTAGGCGGCATATTGAATGCCAACGGATCGATCTCAGCTTCCGAAAACGGAAGGAACGGAGGAGCTATGATAACGATCAGTGTGATAAGCACCAGTGTGAAAAAACCGATTACCGCCAATTTGTTGTTACAATACCTCTTGATAAAGTTTTTCGCTTTCGACTCTTTTTTACTGTCTTCCACCTTTCTCACCTCCCTTAATTATACCGGATCCGTGGATCAAGAATTCCGTAAACAAGATCTGTTAAAATATTAAATACCAGCACCGCAATTGCGACCAACACTGTAATCCCCATAACAACCGGATAATCTCTGGCATCTATGGACTTGATCATCAGGCTTCCGATTCCCGGCCAGGAAAAAACCTGCTCCGTGACAACTGCTCCGCCAATCAGCAGCGGTATTTCCATACCAAGATATGTAACCACCGGTATCAAAGAATTTCGCAGCACATGTTTTATTATAACTTTCTTTTCTTTGATTCCTTTTGATCGTGCTGTTCTGACGAAATCCTCCCTCATAACCTCCAGCATGCTGCTTCTTGTATACTGGATCAGGCTTCCCACTAGCTGCATTGCCAGGACGACCGACGGCATAAATAAATGGCACAATAATGAACCTATGGTCTCCTTTTTTCCAACATCGTACATGCCGCCAATAGGAAGGACTTTTAATTTCACTGAAAAAACATATAAAAAAATCAATGCCAGGAAGAAGCTCGGAGTTGAAGTCGCCAGGAATGAAAATACCGACGAACCATTGTCCCAGCCTTTATTCTGATATCTTGCTGACTGAACTCCTAATGGGATTGAGATCAGACAGGCAATGATCACTGCCGCAAAGGTCAACAGAATTGTCGGACCAAGACCTTCCAAAATCATTTGCATTACCGGCTGTCCTGTTCTGTATGAATCTCCCAGATTTCCCTGGAAAAAGTTTTTGATCCAGGTGAAATACTGGATATACAACGGTTGATCCAGACCAAGCTTTATCCGCTGTCGTTCAACTTCTGCCGCTGAAATATTCTGGTTGTTGAGCAACAACTCTAATGGGCTTCCGGACGCCATAGAAGAAATTAAAAAAACCAGAACTGTAATTCCAAAGAAAGTTGGTATTGCTATCAAAGCACGCCGTAATACATACTTTTTCATTCTATTTCTCCCTTCCATTGATTAAGAAAACATTTGCATATGCTATATAACATTATATAATATTAGATACGTCTATATTATCATTCAAATGTTGATTTGTCAAATAATTTTGTACTCTGACATATTTTTTTAAGTCAGATTCTGTTATCCGGATTTTTTTTCACAAAGTGTACCGAAGAACGATCATATCCTTATGCCGCACCATCGAAAATATATATCCGGATTCTGCACGGATCACCGCATGGCTGACCATTTGATTTCATGTTTATACAACACATCATGTAACATCATGACTTTATATGATTCAGTATAAATAAATTGTGAACAATCAACATTTTTCTATTCTTTTTTATTTTTAGTTCAGAAAATGCATACCACGTGTACAGTAATGTAATTTTTACAATTCTTCAGCCATGTTTTTCCATACTGTGGTATAACCGTTCTGCAAAAAATACAGCTGAATTCAGGAATCCCAGAGCAAAGCTAACCAGAATCAGGATCCCTGGATGGAACATATCACACAGTCTGCCTCCCACCAGGTTTGCAAGGACTGTTCCCACCACACTGCTGACGGTCAGTCCCATTGAAATACTGAAGCTGCGCAGGCGCTCATCCGCTGCCTCCGCAAAGCACTCCACGCTGACACTCATGTAGAACGCAAAACTGGCACACTGCAGCATCTGCCCCAGATAAAGGGCCCATGTACCGGAAAACAGCTGAAAGCAGAGCGGTCTGAGGAGATTTGTGATCAGGGCGATCGCCATTCCCAAAAGGGCATGGGAATTCTTCTTTTTCCATGCAAAAGCCAGCAGCATAAGACCTGCAAACTCCACTGCCGCTCCTGCCCCACAGACATTTCCATATGTCTCCGCATCTCCGCCCAGTTCCACGATGATCAGGGAGAGAAAGCTTCCCACCAGACGGTGGCTGAACCAGTAAAATGTGATGATCCCCAGCCAGAACAGAAAACGACGGTTCTGCACCAGAGTATGAAATGCCTGGAAAAAGGAGAGACTTTTCTCTTTCTCCTCCTGTTTCCGGCGATTCCCGAGACTGGTATCTGGAAGAAGAAGGAGACATGGGATCATGAAGAGAAATATCACCATTTGTACGAGAAAATAACCATCCCAGGAAGCATGATCCAGGGCTGGTCCATATATTTTGTACAGAAGATACACAGCGCTGAGATCATTCCGATAAGCAGAAGAAAATACCGCCTTGTCGGAAGAAATGTGTCCGTGATATAACCGCCCACCGGCTCCATCAGAAGATTTGCCAGAAATGTCAGGCTGGTGATGATTCCGCAGACCATGGCGCTGTAGGCGCGTTCCGTCAAAAACAGGACCGTATAGCTGGAAAATATGCAGTATGCGGCATAGTAAATAAAGTATGCAGAAAAAAACAGAACCGTATAGTGAGAGCCGCTGTTTATTCCAGCGGCCCTCTCGCGTCTCATCATAAAACCTCCAATGGAACAGATGCCAGCAGTAACCTCCTGTTAAAAATACAGTTACCGTCCTGCCATCCTTCCTCATAGAAACAGTACACCGGACCTGTTCCCGCCAGGTCAGACGCCCCGCCCTCTTCTGCCAGAAGGAAACCATCGTCCCAGTTTTTTCCATCATCTGCACTGATGCGGATCGTCAGTTTCTGACGGGCGTCAAGACTCCACCGGACCGCCTCGCCGTTCTTCTGGCGCTCCAGTGCCGGTTCATCTCCGTAAGCGCAGTTGACAAAAGCCATCTGTCCGTCTGGAAGTGTAAGCAGCGCTCCACCGCAGATCGGATCCGGAAGTTTTTCGTTCAGCCATGGTGCTCCCCACCGGACCGCATCCTGTCCTTTCTCCGTTTTTCTGCTCTCACAGAACGCTCTTCTCCGCACTCCCGGGATCTCATGGCGCATGGTGGCAAGCAGAGTTCCGTCGCTCCGCTCCGCCACGGAGCTCTCGGTTGGATCACCGATTCCATTCTCCGCTGGAACCGTATTGCTGCAGTGCCACGTCCCACCCCAGTCATCGCTGGAAAGGCAGGCAAAGCAGGCCGGGAGGTGCGCATTCTCTCCACGGCTCAGCCACAGCGGCAGTATCAGGGTTCCATCTTTTTTGCAGATTCCATGTCCCGGAGCAATGGCCCACAGCGTCACCGGCCATTCCTTTCGGAAACCGTCGATCAGAGATGTCAGCTCACGCTCCTCTCCAAAGGTTTCCCCATTATCACGGCTTTCCCTGAGAAACAGTCTTTGATAGTCCTGACACCAGAAGAAATATACTCTTCCCTCCGGTGCTGCGATCAGTAAAGGATTATGAAGAAGTTCTTCTCCTTTCGGTGATACCATTGTGATCCGCTCTCCTGCGGGCTGCGGCTGTCCGTCCTTTATCTGATATCTCCTGAAGAATAAAGTTCTGCGGTTTCCTCCGGCTTCCCTGCCCTCATATGTCAGGAGCAGATCCCCGTTGGAAGCCGTAACGATTCCCGGGACACGGTAAGAGTCAAAGCCATGTTCCCCATTTTCCTCCACCAAAACCTTAACACAAGTCTTCTCCTCCATCATTTTTCCTCCCCACTTTACTCCTGCATTGGAAAATCACAGTTAAACTGTGTTACATACTTGTCCCTTCCGGACGTGGAATATAAAACCATTGTACAGCAGCTGCCAAAATCTCCGGTCCGCACTACTGCCTTAGCATTTTTCATTGTCTCCATCAGGCGCTCCTGGCTGATCGTTCCGCCCGGAAGCTGAGGCACGAGAGACTGGATCTTCTGATACATCGCATCATTGTACTGCGGCATCAGCTCAAATACTTCATAGCGCTCCGCAACCAGATCATTCAGGATCGCGCACATCGTCTGCACCAGCGTCGGAACTCCCCGCACGAGAGAGACATCGATCACATTACATCCATCCGGAATTGGCATATTCGCGTCACAGATCACGATCGCATCCTTATGTCTCGCTGTCGCCAGCGCATATCCAAGCTCCGCATTGATCACCGTGTGTTTAATCATTTAATTTCTCCTTTCGTCAAATACGTTATATAACATCATTATTTTATATGACCAGTATAGAGGAATCTGAAAAAAAGGTCAATATTTCTTTTTTCTTTTTTTAATAACATTTAAAATCAAAAAAAGAAGATGCATCTTTGGTGGTATGTTAATACCTTTTTGTCCAACAGGACGTCCTATCAGAATTTCCTGTTACATAAGAAAAAGCCCCGTAAGCTGTTTATATCAACAGTTTACAAGGCTTTGGGGCTTTTTTCTTGATTTTCCAGGTTATTTTCACTTTTCTGCAATCAATGTATTATAAAACTCTTCAAACACATCTGCTGCAAGACAGACGGTTTCCAGACAGCGCACATCGTCTTTCTTATAGATCTTTACAAGCTCTGAGCAGTCTGTGTTTCCAAGCTTCTTTCGGAATTCATCTACAAGGTCCGCGCATGTATCCTTAAAACCATCGGTTGCATGGGCACGGGTCTTTACCGTCAGCCGTCCCAGCGCTGCCATTGCGCCGCATAATGCACCGCAGGAGGAGCCGCATCCCATGCCGCCGCCAAACGCACTGACCAGCTTAAAATCATCTTCCGTAAGACCGATCCCGTATTCCTCGTCAATACATCTTAAGATCGTCTCCG
>NZ_CAKVZK010000047.1:0-14788 GCF_934835585.1 Clostridium sp. AF02-29
ACGTTTTCTTACGGCACTTTCGGTTCCAAAAGTGCCTACCCGTGAACAGTAACTTTGGCGGATTCTTTTTCTCAAACTCTTGTGAAAAAACCGGGGATACGGTATAATGATACATTAGAATAGTAGAAATATAACAATTATGCAGGAAAGACTGTGGATATTCAGAAAACGATTGCGGCGGATTACGAAAGGGATATTTGCGATACCGAGGCAGCAAATCGGGCGTATCAGACGGATAGAAACAGGTAACAGGAGGATTAGTATGACCAGAAGAGAACTGAGAGAACATTGCTTTAAGCTGCTTTTCTGTGCGGATTTTTACCCGACGGATGAGATGCAGGGGCAGGTGGATGTATATTTTACAGAGCCGAAAGAGGAGGACGATGTTCCGAGCGGAATCGGCGATATCATCCATAATCCGATGTTAGACACCTTTGACGGCGGATACGTAAAGAGCAAGGTTGAGAAGATTCTGGATGTGCTTCCGGAGCTTGACAAGGCAATCGATGGGGTTGCACAGGGATGGACTACCCGACGTATGGGCAAGGTGGAACTGACGATCCTGCGCCTGGCATTATACGAGATCAAGCACGATGACGATGTACCGGAGAAGGTAGCGATCAATGAGGCGGTCGAGCTGGCGAAGAAGTTCGGCGGCGATGATTCACCGGCATTTATCAACGGCATTTTAGCGAAGCTGGTATAAGCGATGGCTGGCGTATATTCGGTTTCGCAGGTTAATGCATACATTAAAAATATGTTCGCACAGGACTTTGCCCTGAACCGGATTTCGGTCAAGGGCGAGGTTTCTAACTGCAAATATCATACGTCCGGTCATATTTATTTTACCTTGAAAGACGGTCTGGGAGCGATGCAGGCAGTTATGTTTGCCAGTAGACGGAAGGGACTTACGTTCCATCTGGAAGAAGGACAGCAGGTGGTCGTGAAGGGCAGCATCGAAGTGTATGAGCGGGATGGAAGATACCAGCTCTATGCCAGCGAGATCACGCTGGACGGCACGGGCGATTTATTCCGGCGCTTTGAGAAACTGAGAAATGAATTAGAAGAAATGGGGATGTTTTCCCCGGAATATAAAACGCCGATCCCAAAGTATGCAAAAACGGTCGGTATCGTGACGGCGAGCACCGGCGCAGCAATCCGGGATATTATCAATATCTCGGGGCGGCGGAATCCTTATGTGCAGCTTGTCCTCTGCCCGGCACTGGTGCAGGGAGCAGGGGCAGCGCCGAGTATCGTGCGGGCGATCCAGACCCTGGATGCACTGCATCTGGATGTGCTGATCGTCGGGCGCGGAGGCGGTTCGATTGAGGATCTGTGGGCGTTCAATGAGGAGAGTGTGGCGCGGGCGATTTTTGCGTGCCGGACGCCGGTAATCTCGGCGGTCGGGCATGAGACAGACGTTACGATCGCGGACTATGTGGCGGATCTGCGTGCTCCGACTCCTTCGGCGGCGGCAGAACTGGCGGTTTTTGATTACCACCTGTTTGAGCAGCAGTGCATTGCGGCGGCACAGCAGATGACGAAGCGGATGGAGCAGAAGGCGGAGCAGTATGCCTATCGTCTGGAACAGTTTCGTCTGCGCCTGCAGCTTCACAGTCCGCAGAGCCAGTTAAATGAGAGACGGCAGTATCTGGAAGATGCGAGAGTTAAGATGGCGCGCCAGATGGAGAAAAAGGTGTCCGATCTGCGCCATCGTCTGGAACTGGTGTGCAGCCGGATGGATGGTCTCTCCCCGTTAAAAAAGATAAGCGGCGGATATGGGTTCGTGACGGATGCAGATGGAAAACGTGTGGAGACAGTGACAGGATTGCAAGCTGGGGATACGCTGACCGTCCGTCTGCCGGATGGACGCGTGGAGGCGGAGATCCGGGAGGTTTATCAGGAAAACCTGCCTGGGTAAAAAGTGGTTCATTGTGTTGCGTGTGAATCATAACAGAGAGATTTGAGAACACGTTTTCTTTCAGGAAAGATTCCGAGAGTATATTTAGATAAAACAGGAGGCAGGATCGATGGCAGAAAATAAGGAAGAACTTTCGATCGAGGAAATGTTTGACCGTCTGGATGGCATTATGCGGACGCTGGAGGACAGCCGCAGCACGCTGGAAGAATCGTTTGCGTCGTATGAGGCGGGAATGCGTCTGGTCCGCGCCTGCAGTGAAAAGATAGATAAGGTTGAAAAACAGATTATGGTCGTAAACGGCGAGGAGACGGAGGCGTGACAGAGATGGAAAATGCAAAGGAACGGCTGGCACAGGCAGTCAAAGAAACGGAAGAGATTGTATATTCTTATCTTCCGGCAGAGGAAGGGCATCAGAAAACGATCTTTGAAGCGATGAATTACAGCGTGAAGGCAGGCGGCAAACGCCTTCGTCCGATTCTGATGCGTGAGGTATACCGTCTGTTTGGCGGTCAGGGAAAAGAGATTGAGCCGCTGATGGCGGCGATCGAGATGATTCATACATCTTCCCTGATTCATGACGATCTTCCATGTATGGACAATGACGAGTACCGCCGTGGAAAAAAGACGACCTGGGTTGCATATGGGTATGATATGGCAGTTCTGGCGGGAGATGCCCTTCTGATCTACGCGATCGAGACGGCGGCAAAGGCATTTGCGATGACGCCGGATGCGGCAAAGGTGGGACGCTGTATCCAGATTTTATCCGAAAAAACGGGTATTTACGGCATGATCGGCGGTCAGACGGTGGATGTGGAACTGACGAATCAGCCGATTCCGAAGGATAAGCTGGATTTTATCTACCGTTTAAAGACGGGAGCACTTTTGGAGGCTTCGATGGTGATCGGAGCCGTGATGGCGGGCGCGAGCGAAGCTGAGTGCGGGACAGTAGAGCGTATGGCGGCGGCGATCGGTCTGGCGTTCCAGATCCAGGATGATATTCTCGACGTTACCAGCAGCCAGGAGGTGCTTGGAAAACCGGTTCTGAGCGATGAGAAAAACAATAAAACCACTTATGTGACATTGGAGGGAATCGAGAAATCGAAGCATGATGTCAAACAGCTTTCGGAGACGGCGGTTGATATCCTCTATTCCCTGCCTGGAAAGAATGAATTCCTCGAAGAGCTGATCGAGATGCTGGTCAGCCGTGAAAAATAAAAAATCCAATCGAAGACCGGGGACGACAGCGGATGTGGAAAACGGTTTGGGGGATGAAAGAATGGTATTAGATACGATAAAAGGACCGGAGGATGTAAAACGGTTGAGCGAGGAAGAACGCAAGGAGCTGGCGGCGGAAATCCGCGAGTTTCTGATCGAGACGACAAGCCGGACAGGCGGTCATTTGGCGTCCAATTTAGGCGTGGTGGAACTGACGATTGCAATGTTCTGCGCGCTGAATCTTCCGAAGGATAAGATTATCTGGGATGTAGGGCACCAGTCCTATACGCACAAGATTTTAAGCGGGCGGAAGGATAATTTTGATGGGCTGCGCCAGTATGGGGGCTTGAGCGGTTTCCCGAAGCGGAAGGAAAGCCCGTTTGATGCGTTCGACACGGGACACAGCTCGACTTCGATCTCGGCGGGGCTGGGGATGGCGCAGGGGCGCGATCTGCTGGGCGAGGATTATTCGATCGTTTCCGTCATCGGGGACGGCGCGCTGACCGGCGGCATGGCGTATGAGGCGCTCAACAATGCGGGACGGCTCAAGACGAATTTTATTATTGTTTTAAATGATAATAATATGTCCATTTCGGAAAATGTCGGCGGTATGTCGCGGTATCTGAATAATCTTCGTGCAGATGAGGGCTACAATCTGTTGAAGAAGAATGTGGCGGGCACGTTATCGCGGATCCCGATGATCGGTTCGGATCTGGTCGGCACGCTGCTCCGGACAAAGAACAGCATCAAGCAGCTTCTGATTCCGGGCATGTGGTTTGAAAATATGGGAATCACGTATCTGGGACCGGTGGATGGACATGATATTAAGGGGTTGATCCGTATTTTCAGCGAGGCGAAAAAGATCAACCGCGCGGTGCTGATCCATGTGATTACGAAAAAGGGCAAGGGATACCGTCCGGCGGAGAAGAATCCGTCGGCATTTCACGGAGTTGAACCATTTGATATTGAAACGGGAAAACCGCTCCGGAAAAAGGAACATCCGGGCTATACAGATGTATTTTCCAGAGAAATCTGCCGTCTGGCAGCGGAAAATCCGAAGATCGTGGCGGTGACGGCAGCGATGCCGGATGGAACGGGGCTCAAACGGTTCTCGAAAGAATATCCGGACCGCTTTTTCGATGTGGGAATCGCGGAGGAACACGCGGTTACCTCGGCGGCGGGTATGGCGGCAGCCGGTCTGAAACCGGTGGTGGCGGTGTATTCGTCCTTTTTACAGAGGGCATATGATCAGGTCATTCACGATGTCTGTATCCAGAATCTTCCGGTTGTGTTCTGCGTGGATCGCGCGGGACTGGTCGGAAGCGATGGGGAGACGCATCAGGGTATTTTTGATTTGACATTCCTCTCCTCTGTGCCGAATATGAGCGTGATGGCGCCGAAAAACCGCTGGGAACTGGAAAAGATGCTGCAGTTTGCCATCTCCTACGATGGACCGATTGCGATCCGTTATCCGAGGGGCGAGGCGTACCGGGGTTTGAAGGAATTTTTGGCACCGGTCGAGTATGGCGTCAGCGAGATGTTGTATGAGGAGAGAGGGACGGCGCTTCTGGCAGTCGGAAGCATGGTCAGCACGGCAGAGCATATCCGGGAGAAATTAAAGAGTGCCGGGCAGCCGTGTACGCTGGTCAACGGGCGGTTTGTGAAACCGATGGATACCGACGTGATCGACCATCTGGCAGGAACGCACCATACGATCGTGACACTGGAGGAAAATGTCCTGCGCGGCGGTTACGGCGAGCGGGCGACGGATTATGTACAGAAGCATTATCCGCAGATCAAGGTAGTTAATATAGCGCTGCCGGATGCCTACGTCGAACACGGAAATGTGTCGGTGCTCCGGAATGAGCTGGGAATTGACAGTGATTCGATTCTGGCGCAGCTGAAACGTGAAGGTGTGCTGGAGACTGACGCGGAAGCATGATGGGAAACAAAAGAGTGGCAGCAGCGGAAGGAAGAACATAGAATGAAAGAACGGTTAGATGTACTTCTCGTCAAGAGAGGTCTGGCAGAATCCCGTGAGAAGGCGAAAGCGATCATCATGTCCGGGATTGTATATGTAGAAGATCAGAAAGAAGACAAGGCGGGTACGACCTTCGATGAAAATGCGAAGATCGAGGTACGTGGATCTACCTTAAAATATGTGAGCCGCGGAGGTCTGAAACTGGAGAAGGCGATGACGCATTTCGGAGTGACGCTGGATCAAAAGGTCTGTATGGATGTCGGCGCGTCCACAGGCGGATTTACCGACTGTATGCTGCAGAATGGTGCGGTCAAGGTGTTTTCGGTCGATGTAGGACATGGACAGCTGGCGTGGAAACTTCGCAATGATCCGCGTGTGGTCTGCATGGAGAAGACAAACATCCGTTATGTGACACCGGAGGATATCGGCGAGCCGGTAGATTTCTCTTCGATCGACGTTTCCTTTATTTCCCTGACGAAGGTTTTAGGTCCGGTCAAGGAGATTTTAAGCCCGGGCGGCGAGGTGGTTGCACTGATCAAGCCGCAGTTCGAGGCGGGACGTGAGAAAGTCGGAAAGAAGGGCGTTGTCCGCGAGAAGAGCACGCATCTGGAGGTCATTCAGATGGTGATGGCATACGCGGCAGAGATCGGTTTTGAGATCCGGAATCTGGAATTTTCCCCGATCAAGGGACCGGAGGGAAATATCGAGTACCTCCTGTACCTGCATAAACCGGAACAGGCATCGGAGGAAACTGTGACTGGTGAGGAAGCACTTGCAAAAGCGGAAAAAGAGTGTCCGGTTTCACCGGAACAGGTTGTTGAGGAAGCTCACAGGGAGTTAGACAAAACATGAGAAATTTCTATCTGATTGTAAACCGCGAAAAGCCGCGCGTAGAGGAGGCGGCCGGTCTGATTTGCAGCTTTTTTGCGGAACAGGGCTGCCGCTGCATTCGTCTGGATCGCCATGATGGACTTCGCAGGGACGCAGAAGTGGCTGCGGCATACCGCTATACCGATCGCCGGACGGTGCCGGAGGATACAGATTGTGTGATCTGTCTGGGCGGTGATGGAACGCTGATTCAGGCGGCGCGTGATCTGGCGGGACGGAAGATTCCACTGTTTGGCATCAATATGGGGCATCTGGGGTATCTGACGCAGATCGGGCATGAGGAGGACATTCTGCCTGCCATGCGGGATCTGATGGAAGATCACTACCGTCTGGAAAGCCGGATGATGCTCAAGGGGTGCGTGATTTCCGGCGGGAAGGTCATCATGGAGGATATCGCGTTGAATGATATCGTCCTGAACCGTATGGGAATCGATGCGTTCCGGTTTGAGCTGGCTGTCAATGGACAGCTGTTTAACGAGTATTCGGCGGACGGCATGGTGGTTGCGACCCCGACCGGTTCGACGGCATACAACCTGTCAGCGGGCGGTCCGATCGTGGCGCCGGAGGCGGATCTGATGGTATTGACACCGCTCTGCCCGCATTCACTCAATTCGCGCAGCATCGTTCTGCCGCCGGATAACCATTTGAGCCTGCGGATTCAGACGACCGGGCGGACGAAGGTTTCGCTGAGCTTTGACGGCGATACGGTGGTTGATATTGAGCCGGGTGATACAATCGAGATAGCAAAATCAGAGATCGAGACGACATTGATTCAGCTCAAACAGGTGCCATTTTTGGAAAATATACGGAACAAAATGAAACAGATATAAAAGGAGTCAGAGCCATGAAAATGGAACGTCACAGCAAGATTGTGGAATTGATTGGAAAATATGAGATTGAAACGCAGGAAGAGCTGGCGGAATATCTGAATAAAGAGGGATACAATGTCACGCAGGCAACGGTTTCCAGGGATATCCGGGAGTTAAAGCTGTCTAAGATCCAGACAGAAAACGGCGGACAGAAATATGCGGTTTTCCATCCTCAGACGGCGTTCAATGATAAATATACCCGTATTCTGCACGATAGCTTCGTTTCCATGGATATGGCGCAGAACATCCTTGTCATCAAGACGGTGTCAGGCATGGCGATGGCAGTCGCGGCAGCGCTCGATGCCATCCATTTTTCAGAGATTGTCGGCTGCATCGCCGGGGACGATACGGTCATGTGCGCAGTCCGTACGGTGGACGATACGATCGTGCTGATGGACAAGATCCGCAAGCTGATTGCGGGATGAGGTAAGGTGGGTTCACGCATTTTTTGCGGGAACCGCTGATAAGGAGGAACGGAAAGCGGATGCTTTATCATTTACGAGTGAAAAATCTGGCTCTGATCGATTCGGCGGAGGTGGAGTTCGGGGACGGACTCAACATTCTGACCGGTGAGACGGGAGCCGGAAAATCGATCATCATCGGTTCGGTCCAGATTGCGCTGGGCGGAAAAGCACCGAAAGAGATGATACGCCGGGGCTGCGACAGCGCCTACATTGAACTGGTTTTCTCCATCGATGATGAGAGAAAGCGCGAGCAGCTGAAGGAACACGATGTTTACCCTGATGAAGAGGGAATTTTAATCATTTCTAAGAAAATCACACCGACCCGGAGCATCAGCCGCATCAACGACGAGACGGTAACGGCTGCAAGGCTGCGGGAGATTACGGGTCTTCTGATCGATCTGCACGGACAGCATGAACACCAGTCGCTGGTGAATGCGTCAAAACATCTGGAAATCCTCGATGCGTATGGCGGGGAGAAACTTCTCCCATTCAAACAGAATACGGAAGCTGCCTATCGCTTGTATATGCAGTTAAAACAGAAATGTGCCGCATTTGCATCCGATCAGGAGACGAGACTGCGGGAGATGGATTTCTGCCGGTTTGAGATCGAGGAGATTGAAAATGCCGCGTTAAAGGATGGCGAAGAGGAAAAGGTGGCAGCCGATTTTAAGCGGTTTTCCAATGCCAGACGGATCGCTGAGAGTCTTTCACAGGCATATGACGCGGTGTCCGGCGATGCGGTGTCGCGGGCGTTCCGTGAGATCGATGGTGCGATGGCATTTGACGAGGGATTGAAGGGGATCCGTGACGAGCTGTGCGATGTAGATTCCCTTCTTTCGGATCTTTCCAGGGAGATCGCCGGATATATGGACGATATGACCTTTGACGAAGCGGCATTTCAGGAGACACAGGAGCGGCTTGACCTGATCCGGAGCCTGGAAACCAAGTATGGGAAGACGATCCCGGAGGTACTTCAGGCGTTGGAAGAAAAGAAAGCGCGACTGCAGGAACTGGAGAATTACGATGAACTTCGGGAACGGGCGGAAAAAGAACTGGAACAGGCGGAAGCAGTACTGAAAGAACATTCCGAGGCATTGTCAGCAGCGCGTAAGCAGTTTGCCGGGGAGCTGGTGGAGAAGATCGCAGACGGGCTTCGGGAACTGAATTTCCTTGATGTGCAGTTTAAGATGGAGTTTAGGCGGCTGGATCATTTCACGGCGGGCGGTATCGACGAGCCGGAATTCCTGATTTCCACGAATCCGGGCGAACCGGTTCGGCCGCTCGGTATGGTGGCGTCCGGCGGTGAGCTGTCGCGTATCATGCTGGCAATCAAGACGGTGCTGGCGGAGACCGATCAGGTTCCAACGTTGATTTTTGATGAGATTGACACCGGTATCAGCGGGCGGACTGCACAGATGGTATCGGAGAAGCTGCGGATCCTCTCCAAATGCCGTCAGGTCATCTGCATCACGCACCTGCCGCAGATCGCGGCGATGGCGGACCAGCACTTCGAGATCCGCAAATCCGCGTCCGATGGACGGACGGCAACCTCCATCCGCGCCTTAGACCGCGAGGCGATGGTGGACGAACTTGCGAGACTGCTGGGCGGCGCGGAGATCACCGAGACCGTGCGGCAGAATGCGGAGGAGATGAAGAAGCTGGCAAAGGAGCGGAAGCTGGAGGTGTGATTATAAATTAAATATAAGATTCGGATTCAGAAAAATGTCGCGTAAGGCGGCATTTTTTTGATCCCCAGATACCAATTAGGTCGAAGTTTGACCGTTTGCGTCGAAGTGGTTTTGGAATAGATGCATATATGATAAAGTTAAAATAGAAAGTATTGGGGATAAAAATAAGAACGGCAGAAATCTTAACTGGAACAAAGACATTTCAAAAAGCAAAAACATGTATTTATAATACGGATGGAATGCCCGTTTATGTGGATATTCCGACCGAATATGGAAAAACATGGTTGAAGGATCTGGTCACAGGAAATGCATCTATCTGTCTTGAATTGGATCAGGAGTTAAAGACAGATAATCATAAAGATTAGAAAAACAATTGACAATTAACAAGTAGCATGATGAAATTACAATTCAAGAAAAATTAAGGATGTGTTGCAGTAGCGATTTTTTAATCGTTACTGCAACACATCCTTTTTTGCTCTTGTAGCAGTCAGAAGGTTGAACAAGATAAAAACAAAGAAAACCACACAAAATCAACTGTGCAAAATATAAATATGCTATAGGTATGTAATGAATTATTATTGCACAAAAATACAAGGCATGATATCATAAGACATGAAAGCATTTCTGTATGGAGATATGGAAAGAGAGGTATGATAGAAGTACCCACTTTTCTGGGATTTTGTTTTATATTGTCAGAAAAACAGGACGGCATAATAGGAGGAACACGATGAACGATAGTTTGGACTGCCTTCAGGCATATAAAGAATATTTGATTGAACGAGAGATGAGTGAAAACACGATCGAAAAGTATCTGAGGGACGTAAGAGCCTTCGTCAGATATATGGGAGGACGGGAGCTGGAGAGAGCGGAGGTTTTGAGATACAAAAAAGAACTCCTGGCGCAGTATAAAATCACAAGCGCCAATTCCATGCTGACTGCGCTCAACCATTTTTTTAAGTGGCTCGGGAGAAACGAACTTTGCATGAAGACCTGCCGCCAGCAGAGGCAGATTTTCCGGGATGCAGAAAAAGATCTGACGCGGGAAGAATACCGCAGGCTGCTGCAGACGGCGGGGAGAGAGGGGAAAGAGAGGCTTCGGTGTCTCCTGCAGGCGATCGCCGGAACCGGAATGCGGATCGGCGAACTGAGCTGCCTGACCGTGGAAGCGCTCAAAAAAAAGAAGATAGAGATTCATTTTAAGGGAAAGCAGCGGATCATCCTGATACCGAGGACACTGGAAATGATTTTGCGGGATTACTGTCGGAAATACCGGATCAAATCGGGGTGTATTTTCTGCACAGTGTCCGGAAAACCGATGGATCGGAAAAATATATGGAAGGAAATGAAAAAACTATGCAGAGGCGCGAGGGTGGCGGAAACAAAAGTATTTCCCCATAATCTGCGCCATCTGTTTGCGCGGTGTTTTTATGAACAGGAAAAAGATCTGGTCAGGCTGGCAGACTATCTGGGGCATAGCAGCATAGAGACGACGCGCCGTTATACGATGCTTACCAGCGAGGAAGTTTGCAAAAAATCACTGGAACTTGATTTGTTTTCCGAAAAAAACAGGGGGAGAATACGAACGACATAATATGTATTATGTAGTGCGCAGTCTCCTCCTGTTTTTTTAGATAAAGTAATACTACCATCAAATAACAGGAAAAGCAACTTATTTGAAGCATATTCGCATAATTTTACAAATCTATAAGTTGCAGGGACTTTTAAAAATTCAGAAAAATCCAGCATTTTTGAAAAAGAAATACCTCAGCTTATTTCTGTATTCCACTTATGTACCACATAATACATATTATGTGGTACAGGGGGGAGTATATGGGATGTGAAAATCTGGCTGGAATGAAGTTCGCTCATCTTCTGGTTTTAAAAAGAGATGAGATGAAAAAAAGCACACATTCCTACTGGCTTTGTCAATGTGACTGCGGAACCATATGTTCCGTAGCCGGGACGCATCTGAAGACAGGGCACACCAAAAGCTGCGGCTGCTATCGAAAAAGAAAACAGGTACACGGCTGGCTGGATCTGACAGGCAAGCGCTATGGACGCCTGCAGGTTCTTGGCCCGTGGGAGAAACATTCTCCTCTTTTAGAGGTGGTAAAAGAAGGCGAGTCTTCTGTAGAGGAAGGCAAACTGGCAGCTCAGGGAGACCTGTGGTTCTGCCAATGTGACTGCGGCAAGCATTGTGTCTGTCAGAAAGAAAACCTGCGCTTTGGAAAAACCAGAAGCTGTGGCTGCCTTAGGCAGGAACAGAGAAAAGCAAATATGCGCAATTCCATCCATTTTGCAGAAAATACCTGTCTGGAGCGGATCGCGAGCCGGAAAGAGGCAGCGAACAATACCAGTGGACACAGGGGTGTATACCGGAGAGAAAATGGAAAATGGCGCGCCAGCATCGGATTCCAGGGAAAAGTTTATAACCTTGGCACCTTTGTGGACTATGAGGATGCAGTAAAAGCCAGATTGGAAGCAGAGAAAAAGTATTATGACAGATTTTTGGAACAATATCAGAACAGGACGAAGTAGGTGGACAGCAAAAAACGATGGTGTAAGCTGTCTATTTCGCGTGTATTCAGACAGAAAAATGACTGACTAAGGAGAGAAGTGCAATGGCGCGCAAAACGCAGAGAAGACCGGACAAGATAGAACTGGGTGTGGTGGATATCCATACGCACGTGCTCCCGGGGATAGATGATGGGGCAGAGAAAATGGCACTCAGTTACCGGATGCTTCGGAGATCTTATAAGCAGGGCGTCCGGAAGGTGATAGCCACCCCACACTATGCAACGTATCACTGGCGGACAAAACCGCAGCAGATACAAGAGCTTATGGAGAAGTTGGCGGCTCGTGTCAGGAAGGCGATGCCCGATCTTGAACTCTACCGGGGGCAGGAAATCCAATACTTCGAAGGCATGGTCGAGATGCTCCGGGAAGGAAAGCTTCTGACACTGGCGGGCAGCCGGTACGTGCTGACCGAGTTTCTGCCGACATCCTCCTGGAGCCAGATTGAGCGCGCTGTCCGGGAGCTGACGATGGCGGGCTATCTGCCTGTGCTGGCACATATCGAGCGGTACCAGTGTCTGCGGGAAAAAGGACGCCTGGAAGAGCTAATGAAGGAAGGCGCGTATCTCCAGATGAACTACGGAAGCCTCACGAAACTGAGCCATTTCTGGAAAATAAGGGAGCGCCTGGACCGGAGGTGGTGCCGCCGGACACTTCTAGCCGGTTACATCAGTTTCCTGGGAACCGACATGCATGGCAACCGCCACCGGGTTCCCAACAGTGCGAAAGCCATCGCATGGATCCGGAAAAAGGGAGGCAGTGAGCTTGCCAGACAGCTGTCGATCGAAAATCCGGAAAAGATCATACTGGATGAGAAATTGTAAAAGAATAGATGTTTGCGAAAAAATGCAAATGTTTTTCGAAATCACGTGGTTACAGAACATTGACAAATTCCGTTACCGAGCATGTATGCGTGAACCGTAACATTGTAACAATGTCTGACAGATAAAAACAATACGAAAAGGGAAAAGGAAGGTATGGAAAAGAGAAAAAATCAAGGACAAGAATGGGAAGACGAGGAAGTAATCGATCTGGGTGAAATCTTTTATGCATTACTCCGGAAACTCTGGGTCATCATTGCAGTGGCGGTGCTCGGAGCCGGAATCGGCGGAGCATACAGCTATTTTCTGCTCACACCGCAGTACAGCTCAACGGCGAAGATTTATGTACTGACGAAAGAGACAACGCTGACCTCGTTAGCCGATCTGCAGATCGGCACGCAGCTGACACAGGATTACAAGACGATCATCACCGGTCGTTCCGTTATGGAAGAGGTGGTTGATAAGCTTCATCTGGATATGGATTATAAAGAACTGGTCAGAAAAATTAAGGTGGAGAACCCGTCGGATACTCGTATTTTAAACATTTCTGCACTGGATCCGGATGCGGAAATGGCAAAAAAAATTGTCGATATGACCGCAAAGGTGGCATCCGACTATGTCGGCGAGATCATGGAAATGACGCCGCCGAAACTCATCGAGAGCGGTGAGGTGGCAAACCAGAAAACCAGCCCGAGCAATACGAAAAACGCGCTAATCGGCGCACTGATTGCCGCAGTGATCGTGTGCGGATACATTACACTGACGGTTATCCTGAATGATACCATCCGTTCGGAAGAAGATGTGGAGAAATATCTGGAACTGCCGGTACTGGCAGCGATCCCAGAGAGCAAGATCCACGGACGGGGCGAGAAGAAGGTAAAACGTACCTCTGGTATCTGGGATATCATCAATCCATTTGCCGGAAAAGATAAGAAGGAAAGGTAGGAGACCATGGCAATTCAGAACGGATTCATCCAGATCATACAGGATGAGAAAAGAGATTATCAGTATGAGGAAGCAATGAAGACACTCCGTACCAACATCCAGTTTTCCGGAAATGGGCTCAAGGTCATCATGCTGACCAGCGCAATGCCGGATGAAGGAAAGAGTGAGACCTCCTTCCAGCTTGCGATCTCGATGGCACAGACAGAGGGACGCGTGTTATTTATCGATGCGGATATCCGTAAATCCGTGCTGGTATCCCGTTTCGGGGGCGGACAGCAGATTTACGGACTGACACAGTACCTGACCGGGCAGCGGCCTTTAGGGGAGGTTCTGTATCACACGAACCTGCCGAACCTGGATATCATTTTTTCCGGTCCGATGGCACCGAACCCGGCAGAGCTTCTGAGCGAGGATGCATTTAGTAAGCTGATTGCGTGGGCGAGAAATGAGTACGACACGATCATCATCGATACGCCGCCGCTCGGAAGTGTCATTGACGGTGCGATCATCGCACAGCGCTGCGACGGCGCGATCCTGCTAGTTGAGAGCGGTGCACTCAGCTATCGTCTGGTGCAGAAAGCCAAAAGACAGCTGGAGCGGACCGGCTGCCGGATCCTCGGCGCGGTGCTGAACCGCGTGGACATGGCTGGCAGCGGCTACTATCACAGATACTATGGTAAATATTCGAAATATACAAAATATTATGAAAACGAGCCAGCCAAATGAAAAAACAAAAAATGATTCGGTGGCTCGCCTGGGCGGTGGCAGGAATCGCCTGTGTGGCGGGCGGCATTCATGTTAACCAGAAATATCAAGAAAGAGAAGCGGCAATCCGTGCGATTGAAGCCCGTGCTCAGGCAAAAAGCCAGGAGGAAGAAGACCTTGCAAATGGAATTTTGACCTGGAATGGCAAGAAATACCGCCGCAACACGGCGATTCGGGCGATTCTCTGCATAGGTGTCGATACCAAGGGGGAGATGGAAGCCCAGAACGTCGCTGGAAAAGGCGGAGACGCCGATGCACTCTTTTTAGTGGCGCAGGACGCTGCCAAGGATGAGGCACAGATTGTGTTAATTCCGAGAAATACGATGACAGAGATCGAGGTTTTTGACTATTTCGGAAACCCAATCGGAACCGAGACGAAGCAGCTGACACTTGCCTATGCGTTCGGGGACGGACGCGAAAAAAGCTGTGAGCTGACAGTGGGAGCACTTTCTAAGCTACTATTTGGACTTCAGATAGACGGATACTTTGCCGTCAATATGGACTCCATCCCCTATTTTAATGACGCGGTCGGCGGCGTACCCATCACGGTTGAAGATGAGATGATCGCAGAGAAATATCCGGACGATTTCAAGATGGGAGAAACCCGTCTCCCTTAATTAAAGATATTGTTGGGTAAAAAAGAAAGGTCAGTCGATT
>NZ_CAKVZK010000048.1:0-14756 GCF_934835585.1 Clostridium sp. AF02-29
ATTTATTATATCTTATTAGCCACTACTGTTACAACGTTAGTATAGCACTTCAGATCATCTATAATCACCGTTTTTTCTTTTTCTAATTCTTTTCCCATACAATCTCCTTCCTATATTTTGTTATAAACTTCTTCACGTCTCATTAATCTCCACGGGATGGTTTCTTTCGCTTTCTCCAAACATTCCTTTTTGAGCACAACACGTGTGTAGGATTCTTCTGATGTGCATAATCTAGCAAGCGTTGTTCCATCCGGATTCGAAACAGTTGTATTACCACAATACTCCACGTCCCCGGATGCCCTGTTTAATCCAACCGTATAAACCTGGTTTTCTGCTGCTCTTATACTGCTGCATCCGGAAAACAGGTAATCCCAACCCGGATTCCACGCGCTCGGATACATAATCACATCTGCGTTCTTTTTTAATGCTAAAGATTTTGCCAATTCTGAGAATCCAAAATCCGCACAAATTAACAATCCAATTGTCCAGCCTTTAAACGAAACCGTAACCAGCTCTTCTCCTTTCGCAAAAAAATCATTTTCCTTATCCCATAAATGAATTTTTTTGTACTCTCCCAAAAGTGTTCCTGTTTCATCCCAAATACAGGCAACATCATAATGCTGGTTTCCCTCTTTTTTATTAATTCCGGCCATGATTGCTATCTTATATTTACTGGCAAGCTCTGAGAAAAAAAGTGCTTCCCTATCTGAAATTATGGCCTTTTCAAAATTGTATCCGCTGATACAAAGTTCCGGAAAGCAAAGAAGATCTATGTCGTCAGAAGAATGTTTTCTAACAAGTTCTTCTATATGAGCACAGTTTTTTTCGATATTTCCTTCCTGGATAGATAATTGAATAATTCCTAGCTTTAACATATGCCCTCCTTTTTAAACTTACTTTTTTTCAATTTAATCCAAATATTCGATTTTTTTCTCTTTTCATTTTCATACTTACTCACGAAATTACATTTCTTTTCTTGATTTTATCACGTAAATCAGACAAAATAAAATCATATTATTTTATAAAGTAATAAATCTGCATTATACAGACCATAGTCTGAATTCCAGTCTATCGTCATTTAGATATAAAAATATAGTAAAAGCCCCGGAATCACAAAACTCCGGGGCTTTTACTATATTTTGATACCGGATTGCTATGTGCTTCGCACTTTCGCAATCCTAAAACTATTCAAACATTGCGCTCTCAGCGCCTTCAATCTGAAGAGTGGTCTGATAGAATTTGGTCAGAGCACTGATTGCATACTCCACATCCTTCACACCTGCCGTTTCGTAACAGGAATGCATCGCAAGCTGCGGCAGACCGATATCGACGGCATGGACGCTGACCTGCGTGTTGGAAAGGTTTCCAAGGGTGGAACCGCCTAAAATATCACTGCGGTTTGCAAACACCTGAACCGGAACACCTGCCTCATTGCAGACATTCGTAAATACCGCACGGCTGAATGCGTCCGTGGTGTATTTCTGGTTCGCGCTCTCCTTGATGACGATACCTTTGTTCATCCAGGAGCAGTTGACTGCATCCGTCTTCTCCCCGTGGTTCGGGTGAACGGCGTGTGCGTTGTCGCAGCTTACGAGGAAAGAACCGGCAACTGCCTGATAGTAGTCCTCCGGTGTCTTGCCAAGTGCGCCGTTGATGCGGTGCAGGACATCCTGTAAGAAGGTGGACATCGCCCCCTGCTTCGTATTGGAACCAACCTCCTCATTGTCGAAGCAGCAGTATACGCTGACATCGCGCTCATTCTTCGCCGCCAGGAATGCTTTCAGGGAAACGTAAGCGCACTGTAAGTCGTCCAGTTTCGGGCTGGAAACGAACTCGTCCGCATACCCCCAGATCGTACCCGGCTGGCGGTTTACAAGGAAGAGATCCTTCCCTAAAATGTCCTCCGCTGCCACACCAAGCTCTTTCGCAATCATCGCGTCAAACGCGCCTTTTTTCAGCTCACCGGCAGAGAACAGCGGGCATAAATCAACCTGACGGTTGTATTTGTATCCATCGTTCACCTCACGGTTGAAATGAATCGCTACGTTCGGAATGATGAGCAGGTCTTTATCGATGTACAGAAGTCTCGCGCTCACGCCCTGACCGTCTTTTACCAGTACACGGCCTGCAACGGTCAGAGGGCGGTCAAACCAGGTGTTGTCGATCATGCCGCCGTATGCTTCCACATCGAGGCGCAGATACTCGCCCGGACCATTTAACTCCGGCACACTCTTGATCTTGTAAGTCGGTGAATCACTGTGGGAGGCACACATCTGGAAGTGATAATCAGTCAGCTTCTCTCCTACGCGAAACGCAATGATACTGGAATGGTTGCGGATTGTATAGTAATCTCCGCCCTGTTTCACGTCCCAACGAGCCGACTCCGGCAGGTATGTAAAACCTGCCTCGTCCAGCATACCCTTGATTGTCTCGATGGAATGAAACATACTCGGGCTGTTCTCAATAAAAGTCAGTAATTCGTTTGCAGCATTCATTATGCAGACTTCCCTTCTCTCTTCTTAATCGCCGGTAAGATAAGACCCAGTGTTACCAGGACAATCGGCGTAATGACATTCAGCACAGTTGTATACATATCGCCCTGCTTGTACATGCCTAAGATACAGCAGGCTGCTGTTACGAAGAAGCACCATGCACCGAAGCCAAGAGCGACTCCGTTATTCTTTACAAAGCGGTACTCACGTTCAAACTTGTTCGTGTGTTTACGAAGCATGAAGTAAGCGAAGAATACCCACAGATAGCGCATCGGCATAGTAACCGAGTTTAACTGGGTCAGCTGACGCAGTACAGTATCTGCGTTCGGAACCAGGACCTGAGCCAGGATAATGGAACCGGACAGGATAACAACCATCCAGATACCATTGATGTAAGCGCCGAATTTGTTCTTCTTTAACAGCTTGGTCGGGATGAACTGACGCGCATCCTCGTTGTCAAGCAGCATACGCAGCGGTGCGTCGATGCTGACTACCAGCGTCGAGAACTGTCCGATCGCGTTGCAGGCTGCGTAGATAATCATGAGCAGATTGCCGACACCGTAGTACTCACCCAGTTTCTGGAATGCCCAGTAAGAACCGTTTGCGTTGTAGGAGTCAAAATTCTCCTCAATCAGTACCGGATCAAACATCATGCCCATTGCGATGGTACCGAAGATCGCGCAGACAATAACCATGATTGCTGCAAAGATCATGCTCTTCGGAAATCCCTTTGCCGGATCCTCTACCTTGTTTACATACGGGGAGATCTTCTCACAGCCGCCTACCGCAAATACAAGAATGGACAGGCTGCTGAAGTACTTCCAATCAAAATGCGGGATCAGATTCTTCATGCTGAAATCAACAGACAGGTAACCGCCGTTCGGGTTGATTGCCGGTGCAGCGAACATCAGCAGAATGTACAGGATACTCATAACGAACATACTGGTTCCTGCTAAGGTTGCCATCTTTTTCAGCGGATTTAAACCGCGGCTTGCTACCCAGCAGAAGAACAGCAGAACGGCAAAAGTAACGAGCTGTACTGCCTTTGTGTTAAAAGATGCATACTTCTCCGCATTCTGGAACACCATCCAGCTGAGCGCTTTCAGACCGCCAGAACCTTTGGATGCGATGTAGGTGACATGACACGCCCAGTAGGTCCAGCCTGCGTAGTATGCAGCCTTCGCACCGGTTGTCTCATGAATCCAGGAACTGACACCACCGCCCGAATTCTTAAATGCGGAACCAAGCTCTCCGACCATCAGTGCGTACGGTACAAAGTACAGTGCAAACATCAGAATCCAGGAGAAGATAACCTGTGTTCCATTGAAGTATATGAAACCATTTAAAACGTTTCCAAATGCCCAGAGGGTGGAGAAACACATAAAGGAAAGCATATACCACTTGATTTTGTTTTGTGACTTGTTCATATCTTATTTTCTCTCCTTACTGCCAGTATCTTTTTTATTTTCTCATATGCCGCGTTAATTGTCAAAAGTATTTTTTATTACCCCAGTATTTTCCAGTCGGATTTGGTAGTATTCTGTTGTTTACGCATATTTTTTGTTAAAGTCTCACAATATATACCTATTTCCTTCGCAAAAAAAGCGGCGTTCCGTTCCGAATCGCCGCTTTTTTTCCTCTTTTTGTACGTGTCACAAAAACATACGGTCTGTGAACTGCCGTATCGTCCGTGACAGAAATACACTTTTTGTCTAAAAATCCATTTTTTACCGGGCAAATGCCGATCCATGAGGATTTTATGCCCCTTATTTTATAAGTATTTTATTATATCATTTTCGATATATACACCTCTTCCAGCGCCACGTTAACCCCCGCGCAGAGGAAGTGCCAGAGACTTAACTTCTGTCCCTACTTCATGTAACCTTTCAGCGCCCACTCATACGTCTCGAGCGCCTGCTGCAGGTTCATGTTAGCTGTCTCTTTGTCGATCTGTTTCTCCAGGAAGGAAACTTCCTCGCTCTTGTACTCCAGCTGGGTCGCCATGCCAAGCTCCAGCTTCTTCTGCATCGCATTCATCGTCTGCGTCTCTGCTGCCAGGGACGCATCGGCAAGCTGCAGGGCTGTCTGCTTCTGCATGATATCGTTGTAGAGTGTCTGCATACCGGAGCGGATCGTCTGTTCCTGGTTCTTGATGGTGCGGTCCATATTTTTCTTATCGGCTGAACCTTCTGCCATATTGGCATAGCCGCGCTTGTTGGACTGTAAGGACAGGTTCTGTTCGAGCGCCGTCTGTGTGTCCGCTGCCAGGTTCATCGCCGCGATCCGGGTGAGATCCGCCTGCGGCAGATCCTGGATATCCGGTTCCGCGTCATAGGACCATCCGGTCTGGACGCAGAGCTGCTGATGCTGGGCCTGAAGTCCCGCTTTTGTCTGGGTCAGCGTGGACTGAAGTGACTGCAGTGACTTCTGTGCATTTAACACATCAATCTGGGTCGCCTGACCGAGCTGCTGGCGCTTCTGGGTCAGCTGCATGGAAAGTTCCTGCAATTCCACTGATTTCTCCATCAACGGAATTGTCTTTTTGACCTGATTATAAGCAGCAAACGCCGACTGCACCTGCGCGACAACCGCATCCTGGCTGTTGATATAGTCCAGACGGTCCATCTCGCTGTCGCGGTAAGAAGCATCGGCAGACTGCTGGGTTTTTAACGCATTCTGCTCCACCATGACGGACGCTGACATCAGGCTTGCGTAAGCACTCGCCATGCCCGGCACCGCCAGAAAATCCTCAATCTGATCCGCCTGATCCCGCAGGTTATCCGCGCTGTCGTACAGATCATTCGCCTGATTGTACTGCTTATCCTGCACTTCCTTCGCATTCTTTGTGTCGCGCCCTGCCTGATAGGTCGTCTGATTGTTTAAATACGTCGGGTTGTACTCCTGTACCAGATACGGCAGTTCGCTGTATTCCATCACATTGTCCTGAAGCTTCGCCCATGTATCTGCGTCATAAGCAAACTGCGGGCTGGCTGCCAGCGCCGCAAACGGTCCCTGCAATGCCAGAACCGCTGCTGCCGCTGCGGTCAGAAGCGCCGTTTTCCTTCTTCTATGTCTCATTTCCGGTTCCTACTTCCTTTCTGTTACCACCATGTTATCTTACGGCACTTTCTGTTCCAAAAGTGCCTACCCGTGAATAGTAACCTGTTCACACCTTAAGTAAACTGCCATTCCTGACGGATTAATTCGTCACAATCAGACCTTTCACAGCCCACTCGTAGTTTTCCACAGCTTTGGTATATTCCAATTCCGCGCTCTTATACGACGCCACACTGCTGAGCCAGGAGCACTCAAGCCCTAAATAATTGGCTCTTGAGAGCATTCCCAGTGCGTTCTGGCGCTTTGCCGCCTCGTAGCTCTGCGCTGCCGCCTGATATCCAGCCGTCGCACTGTCATACGCCTGTTTCTTTGATACCACCGCCGCATAGAGGTTCTGAACCGTGATCGTCACCGAATCCTCGGTATAGGCGACGTTTCGCTTCTTGACTGTGCGGTTGGAAGACCCTTCCGCTTTCGCTGCACGCACAGACATCAAATCATAGTTTTCGCTGACCGCCGCCTGTGCATCGGCTGCCAGATCCATCGTCGCAAGGCGGGTGGCATCCGGAACCGGCACATCCGCAAATGTCACCGGCGCATCCGCGTCAAATCCAAGCAGCATCAAAATATTCTGCTTGAGCTGCAGTGCCCCATTCTCTGCCTGCTGGGCGCTGGAATTGGCCTGCTGCAGCGCCTTCTGCGCCGTCAGGACCTCCTGCGCGGAAGCACGGCCGAGCGCCTGCATCTTCTGTGCGGCATCCGCATTTACCTGGCACATTTCCACATTCTTTTTCGCTGTTTCCACCTGCGGGAGCAGTTCCTCATACTGGATGAGCAAGTTCTGCACCGCCTTGACTAACTTATTCTTTGTCTGACGCAGGGTCCGGGCATAGGTGCCGGAAAGCTCCTTGTTCGTAAGCTTTGCCCCCTGTTTGCGCAGCTCTCTCGCTGCCGCCTTGTAGCCCTCAAACAGCTCTCTCGTCTCCGCATCCATATCGTCGGACTTCAGGTCCATCGCATCTTCCATGAGAGCGCTCGCCTCTGCCGCCAGGGCAGTTCCCGCCGACTGGCTGGTCGTCTGGCTGTAGAGCTGGGAACGCAGGTTTAAGTACGTGCTGTTGTACCCCTCGATTCGCCATGCGATCTCGCCATATTCCAGCGTCCCATCCTCTAGCTGTTCTTTGGTGTATGGGGAAGTTTCCTCCTCTACCTCGGTATTGCCGCCCGTCAGCACCGGACCGGTCGCATCGTCGCCGATCAGCGCATCTGAGCCGATCCCCGGCGTTTTAGCCGCATATGCCGGCATCGTCATAGCCGTGCTGACTAACGCCGCCTGTAAAAGAATGGCAAACAGTTTTTTCCTGTTTTTCTTCATCTTACTCATCTTCATTTCCTTTCGGCGCTCTGCGCGCCCGCTCCCGATTCTATCCCAGCACCCCGTTTCAGGATGCCGAGTGTCAGGGCAAACCGTTCTCGGATACGGTTTTCCGGAACTCCGTCGTGAAAGCTCTTGATCTCCATCGCGATCGCCATCATCGCCATGCGGAAAAAACTCATATATTCCTCCCAGCCCAGCTTCCGCAAGGATTTTCCCACGCACGACTCATAGGCGGCACGTTCCAGCTTCCGTCCACGCACGGCGCGTGGACTGTCCGGATCGGAGCTGAATATATCAAAGGTCAGCGCCTCACGGCTGCTGCACTCCATGATGTTGCGGATGAAATCGGCGCGTCTCTCATCGCGGCACAGGGCAAGCGAACCGTTTAAAAACTGCCCTAACATCTCCCAGATGTCCCCCTGCGCCTCTTCAAGGCAGCGCACGCCGCACTCATAAAATTCATTGATAAAACTCTCACACAGATATCCTAAAACATCCCATTTACTGTCAAAATACGTATAAAAACTGCCCCGGGAGATTCCGGCATCTTCTATCATACGGTTGAGCGATGCTTTTTCTATCGTTGTCCGCGTATATTCAGCCATACACGCGTCCCGGATTTTCTTCTGTTTTTCCTCCGGCAGCCGCTTAAATCGTTCCGACGGCATCTTCTTCTCCCCCTTTTTCTATCAGTACAGGCAGCTTCCCCGCCCCGGGTCCGCCGCCTGACAGATTCACTGCTTAACCTGCTTTTCCTTAGTCGCAGTCCAGCTTATCATACTCATCTTCTTTGCCTTTTCCCATGTTATAAACCACCCGGTAGAAGGACGGAAGCAGTACCAGCGTCAGGATCGTCGCCGCAACCAGACCGCCGACGTTTACAAGCGCTAAGCCCTGCATCATCTTGCCCGCCTTACCAAATGCCAGACAGTTCGGGATCATCGCAATGATGGTCGTCAGTGTCGTCATGCAGATTGGGCGTACACGGATCGCACCTGCCTCTACCAGCGCCTCGTCTAACGGCATCTCCACCCGCAGCTGGTTGACCGTATCCACGTACAAAATACCGTTGTTTACAACCGTACCGACCAGCATCAGGAAACCAAGCATGGAGGTCATACTGATCGGGCAGTCCGCCAGGAACAGGAAGCCAAAGGAACCGATCAAACTGAACGGTATCGTTGCCATAACCATCAGGGAGAATTTCGGGGACTCAAACTGAATCGCCATGACAATGAAAATCAGAAAGATCGCTGTGACAAGCGCCATTCCCAGCGCGGAAAGCTCCTCGCCCATCGACTCATCCTGGCTGTTGGTCGCCATCTCAACGCCGTACGGGAACTCCCAGTTCTGCACGAAGCTCTTGACATCTTTTTCAGCCGTCTTCTTATAATCTGCCTGTGCCTGCATCGTGATCGATACCTGGTACTGTTTCTCTTTTCGCGAAATCTCCTGTGGGCTGTCCTGGTAGTAAATCTCTGCCAGATCCTCCAGCGGAAGCGTATTGCCCGCCGCTGTCGTGATCATCATGCCCTGCAGTTTCGCGATGGAATCGTAACGATCCGGCGCAAATTCTACTTTCACATCCTGATCCTCGCCGTTGACGGAGATCGTCGCCGCTTTCACACCGCTTAAATTGCTGTATACAGCCGAACCGATGCTTGCCGGGGTCAGTCCCTCTGCCTCCGCCTTGACCGGATCCACTTTTACCTTGATAACCGGCGCCGCATTCTCAACAGAAGAATGTACCTGCATAACATCCTCGCGCTTGCGAAGCTCCGTTACCAGATCATCCGCTGACTTCTTTAATGTATCATAATCGGTACTCTGCAGATCCACCTCAATCGAATCACCGCTGCTCATGCTGCTGCTCATACTGCTGCTGCCCTGTTCCAGGGTAATGGTCGCATTAACGTAGTTCTGTGTCGCATATCTCCACTTCTCGATAACCTCGTCCGTGGAAAGCTTTCTCTTATCTTTTAAGTAGGCATTCAGTGTCACATCACTTCCAGAAGTCATGCTGACGCCACTGTTTCCATATGTCATCAGGTAATGATCCACATCCTCGTCTGCCTCTACCATATTTTCCAAATCAAGCACAGTGTCACGGATCGCCGATACCGAATAACCCGGCTTCGTCTTGATCGTCATCGTTACGATACCCTCATCGATCGAGGACATCAGCTCCAGGTTCAGTCTGGACGCCATGAGGAGGGCCAGCACAACCAGCACCGCCGTCGTTCCAAATACCAGCGCATAGCGCTTAATGACCTGCGGCATATGCTTGCGGTACCAGGCCTGGATGCCTTTGATGATGCGTCCTGCCGGCGCATGATCCTTCTCCACTGGATGCCAGAACATATAGCAGAGCGGCACGATGATGACTGCCGAGAATAAGGAAGCCGTCATACAGAAGATGATCGTGTAGCCGAGCTGTGTAAAGAGCTGTCCAGACATACCGTTTAACATCAGAAGCGGAATAAATACAACACAGGTTGTCAGCGTACCGCCGGTGATCGAGCCGATCATCGTGCGCGTACCTTCCAGCGCCGCGTCGTAGAAATCCAGTTTTTCCTTCGCCCGGAAACATCCGTCGAGGACGTTGATCGAGTTATCAACCATCATACCAACGCCGAGAACGAGCGACGTCAGGGAAATAATGTTCATTGAGAATCCCATCGCCGCCATACAAATGATCGCCAACACAACGGAGATCGGAATGGACGTACCTACGATGACCGATGCACGCAGATCGCCATAGAATAAGAACAGAATGATCATGGACAGGATGATCGCCAGGAGCAGCGTTTGGATTACGCTGCTTAAAGACCGTTTCAGCGTGTCACTGGCATCATCTACCACGGTGATTTTAAGACCCGGATACTGCTGTTCAATTTCCTGCACCTTCTTGGTTACCTGGTTGGAAACCTCGATCGCGGTGGAACTCTGCTGTTTCTTGATTCCCAGGGAGATAACATCTTCGCCATTATAGCGTCCGATCGAGTTTGCATCCTCCAGCGCCTCATAGACATTCGCGATATCAGAAAGATGGATCGTCTCACCGTTTGCCAGCGGAAGCACGACATTTTTCAGACTTTCCGTGCTCTTAAATTCGTTGCCGACACTGACGTCGAGATCCTGTTTTCCAACCCGGACATCGCCCGCCGGGATCGTGAAATCGGCGGCACCGACTAACTGTGCGACCGTATTCATATTCAGGTGGTACTGTGCCAGTTTTTCCGGAATCAGTTCCACGCGGGTGTAGCTCTCCTGACCGCCGGCAATCGAAACCTCGCCGACCGAGCTTAATTTCTCAAACTCAGGAACAATTTTGTCATCTACATATGTATAAAGGTTCTGATCAACGTCGCCGCTGACTGCCAGCGTAACCGTCGCCATCGAGTTGATATCCAGCTCCATGATATTCGGGTCATTGGCATCGTCCGGCAGATCGCCCTGAATGCCGTCTATCGCCTTTTTCAGGTTAATGTATGCGGTATCCATGTTGGTGCCGTACTCATACTGGACAATGACGATCGATACATTTTCACGGGAAATGGACTGTACCTTATCTACCGAGTCCAATGACGTGATCGCATCTTCTTCTTTCTTGGTAACCAGATCGGTTACGTCCTCCGGGCTGGCTCCCGGATACACCGTGGCGATGATTAACATCGGCATCTCCATCTCTGGCGTCAGTTCCAGCTTCATGCCCATGACGGACTGAAAACCGAAGTACGCGATGGTGATCAGACAGAGAATGATGGTAACCGGACGCCGCAGTGCGAGTTTTGTCAGTCGAATCATTCTTTGTCACCTGCCTCTGTCGTCTCCGCTGCTGTCTCATTGTTTCCGTCTGTCTGCGCGCCATCGCTATCCTGTGCCAACAGGACTTCTCCCTGATCCACCAGCTCGTTGCTCCAGCTTACGATGACCTGGCTGTCGCTCGTCAGACCCGATTTTACTTCCATATTTTCATCGTCATAGATACCTGCTTCGATCTCGGTTTTCTCCGCTTTTCCGTCCTCATAGAGGTATACAAACGGGGCACCGTTGTCGTAGCTGACTGCATCGACCGGAACGGTTAGCACCTGGCTGACGCGGTCCATGATAATCGTCATTTTTACGCGGGAACCATTCGTAAGACCTGCTGCATCCGGCACCATCGCACGCGCGTCATAAAGACCGCTGCTCTCGTTGACCATAGATCCGATCTCGGTCACAGTACCGGTGTAATCCACACCGTTTTTCTCCAGCGTCACGCTGTCACCCAGCTCCATCGTCTGGTGGATCTTCTCGGTGATACCGAATTTAACCTGTAACTGGCTGGCACCGGAGATCGTGCAGATCTCGCCAGCCGGAGATACATGATCATGCGGTTCGACGCTCCGGGACTCGATCACACCGTCGATCGGCGCTGTCACGGTTGTGTATTTCACCTGCAGATCGTACTGATTCTTCGCAGATTCATAGGAAATCTTCGCGCTCTGTGCGTTGTTTTGTGCCTGCTCCATCGCCTCCTGGGAGACAAAACCATCGGCAAAGAGCGCCTGGGTACGGCTTAAATTGCTGTCCGCATTCTTTAAGGCAACGGAAGCCGCATCCACCTGCAGCTTTAACGCTGTCAACGCGTCGGAATCGATCTTGCACAGCGCCTGCCCTGCCTGGACCGTATCGCCCGCCTGGAAGTAAACCTCCAGCACCTCGCCGCTCATCTTCGGCATGACGCTCGCGCGGGACTGCGGCTCTACCAGTCCGGTCAGATCCGTGTACAGGCTGATGTCCTGACGAACCGGATTTTCTACCTTTACGGTTGGACGGGACTCATATTCCGCCGCCGTATTCTTATGGCCGCATCGGGACAAAACGACAGCACCAACTACTACAATCGCAGCCAGCGCCAGAATCTTTCCTCTTTTTTTCATAATTTCCTCCATCTATGCTTGTTCTTGGTATAAATTTTTCTCAGTCTATATTTTACTCATCTCGTATACACTTTGCCACTCCCAAGTTTGGACAGGTGTGTACACAAATTTGTCAAAATGTATCCATCTATGTTCATCTTTTTTTCATGACACCCGAATTTTCCTGCCGCTGACCGTTTTTTGGGGTACATGACAGCAAAAACGCAGGAAAAACCAACCAAATACCGCTGATTCCTCCTGCGTTTCCTTGTTCCATTTTCTAATTGACAATCATTCGTAACTGTTCAGTACCTTCACAGTCACGCGCAAAAATCCATTAAAAATTGCCTACGGCAATGGGATTTTTGCCTGCTGGCCCATGTTTTCGTACGGTCAGCGCAGTAAATGCGCAGACCTACTGAACAGTTACAATAATTCTCAAAACTGCCGGAAACCTGCTTTCCTAACGGACCTGCATAGGGTCGCACCCGATGCATTTGCGGATCACGCTCATGAACGTGGCGACACGCTCCTTCACATCCGCCTCATCCTTAAACGGCGCGTCAAACGCAACTCCCATGACTGAGAAAATGATGATCTGCACCGCCATCGCCGCCTCCGGCATCGTCAGCTTCTTGAACATACCAATCCGCTCCAGATGGTTATAAAAATACTGGTACACCTTTTCTCCCATCTGACGGCGCAGCGCCATGAACTGTGCTGACTCAGACAATGCCCGGATATGCTTCTGATTTTCCATGATATACATATAAAGCTGTGCCAGCGCCTTCTCCGGATCCGGCTGGCTCATCGTCTCTTCCATGACGCGCTTCATCTCGCGTTCCATCCGGTATTCCATCAAATCATATATATCTTTAAAGTAATAATAAAACGTTTTTCTTGTGATCCGGCTCCGCTCAACCAGCGCCGTGACCGTGATCTTCTCGAGCGGTCTCTCCGACTCCAGCTCGATATAAGCCTCTACAATCCGTTCCTTCGTATTTCCCTGCTGCATACTCTTTTCCTCCGGCAAACCGTTGTTGTTTTAGTATAGTTTAAAATTCAACAAACTGCAAGTATTGCCTGAAATTTCCATGTTCCTGCAATGAATCCGCGTTACGGTTCACGGATAGGCACTTTTGGAACCGAAAGTGCCGTAAGAAAACATGCTTACTTGTGAACAGCAGCCGATACGGCCGGTCCGCTTTCGTGTTTCACACGCCCTTCCACCTGCGGCAGTTTCTGCGAGTATACAACCACCCGGTCGCCTTCCAGTATCTGCGTACCGCCGTCTGGAATGATGATCTGGCTGCCCCGCTTTATCATCACAATGATCGTATTCTTATAGAAGCGCGCCTCCGCGATCTTCTTACCACACCAGCGGTGATCTGGTGTCATCAGAATCTCTTTTAAAAGGATTCCCTGGCTGTCCGTAAAGCCCTCTGCACCCAAGACGACGGTATCCCCTTCCTGAATGACAGTCTGCCCTTTGGGCACAATCGTCTGCGCGCCGCGCCGGATCACTGTGATTAACATACCCGGAAGCATCTCGATCTCACAGATTTTACGGTTTTTCCACGGATGATTGTCCCCGATCGGAAGCTGCACGAACTGAATCTGCATATCGCCCGTATAGTCCGAGAACGTCCGCATGACATCGGTCGAGTTGTCGATCATGTCACATTTTTCTGCCACCTTCGGAAGCAGCGAACCCTGAAAAATGATGGAAAATAAAACAACGCAGAACACAATGTGGAATATATCATATTTCATATATCCCTCACTAAGCGTCGCCATGATCGCAAATACGATTGACGCCGCACCGCGCAGACCCGCCCAGGAAATAACCAGATACTGCCCGATCGGCGGTTTCGACGGCGCGAGCAGCAAGCCAACCGCCGCCGGACGAGCCACAAATGTTAAAAACAATGCGATTGCGATCGCCGGAAGCACGATCGACGGCATCTGCGAGGGAAATGCCAGAAGTCCCAGTAGGAAAAACAGAAGCATCTGCATCATGCCGGTAAATGCATCAAAGAAGCCAACCAGCGCTTTCTGGTTCTTCAGCTCCTGATTTCCGAGGATAATACCGGTCAAATACACGCTTAAGTAGCCATTTCCACCAATCTGGGATGCAAGCGCGTAAGAAATGATTGCCGCCGCAAAGACAAAGATCGTGTCAAATCCCTCGCCATAAAAGGCATACCGCTTTAAAAGCCATGTCACCAACCACGCGACCGTCGCGCCGGTCAAAAGCCCAAATGCGAGCTGGCGGATCAAAAGCAGAACCGCCGAACCGCCGCTCACACTCCCCGTCATCGCAGACAGCAGAATCACCGTCATCATGTACGCAAACGGGTCGTTGCTTCCGCTCTCTAACTCCAGCATGGATGCCGTGCCGTATTTGAGGTTCAGCTTGCGCGAACGCAGGATCGAGAACACGGATGCCGCATCGGTCGATCCAAGAACTGCGCCGAGAAGCATTCCTTCCATCAGTGCCATATTAAGCACCAGATGACAGAACAGCCCGGTCAAAAGCGCCGTCAGCACTACACCCACCGAGGATAACAAAATCGACCGCCCCGCGACCGGCTTCGCCTCACTCCAGCGCGTGCCGAACCCGCCGTAAAACATAATAAAAATCAGTGCCACCGAGCAGACCTGTTCCGCCAGTGCAAAATTGCCGAATGGAATCTTAAAAATACCGTCCGATCCAAACAGCATTCCCAGCATAATAAAAATAAACAACGTCGGCACCCCCAGCCGCCCCGAAAGACGGCTTCCCGCGATGCAGACAAGGATAATAATCGCTACGACCAGAAGCGCAAATGAAGTTGAAATATGTATCATTCCTTTCTATGTTTAGTAGGTATAGGCGTTTGCGAAACGCCACAAGCCGCATAAATACGGCATTTTTTGTTACCT
>NZ_CAKVZK010000049.1:0-13297 GCF_934835585.1 Clostridium sp. AF02-29
TCGCCGTGGATACGATGTCTATGTCGGCAAGCTCTATCAAAAGGAGATCGACTTTGTTGCTCAGAGAGGCAGCGAGAAGATTTATATTCAGGTCAGCGACAACATTTCCGGGCAGGAAACATTTGAGAGAGAATGCTCTCCTCTGCTTCAGATCCGAGATGCTTATCCGAAAATGATTATTGCCAGAACCAAACATCCAAAATATAGTTATGAAGGAATCGAAATCCATGATATAGCCGATTGGTTGCTACAAGAATAAACAAGGCGAAATATCTCCGTCATTCTCTTTTGAAATGATGGAGATATTTTATGTTGATGGAGATTCAGGGCCAGGAAACTGTGTCAGATTGCAAAAATCCTTTCCGAACTTTTTACATAGCAGTCACGCACTTCGGTGTGTGGCTGCTTATTTGCATCTATGCTATCAAAATCAAACAAAAATGATCTGCATAGCAGTTTGCTATGCAGCGTGTCTCATCCTTTGGGATGATTTACATTTCGAAACAGACTCGTATAATATAATTCGAGACAGATTACGAAAGACTTATGGCAATCTCGCTCTGTATCAAAGGGAGGGAAGAAATGACCAAAAATATTATCATAAAGACCTCCGTTCAGAAACGGTTTGACAGCTTCATGGCGCATGGCAGAGTCCTTTTTTTCAGCGCACCCTGCGGCTTTGGAAAGACAGTACTGGCGGACGCACTGCTGCGCGGTCGGAACGTGCTGCGGCAAAGTGCGGCAGACCCAGACTGCGCAATCCCACCGTCAGCGCAGGATTGGGACATTCTGCTGATTGACGATCTTCAGTTCATGCAGGAGGAAGCCGGGCAGCAGGCTCTTTGCGAACTGATCCGCTCAAGTCCGGAGCGCCATTTCGTGCTGCTCTCGCGCGGTGTGCCGCCCGGCTGCCTGACGGCGTTTCAGTACACGGGGCTGATGACGGTGTTGGAGGCCGACGACCTGCTTTTTGACGCGGGCGATGTGCGGCGGCTGTTTCAGCTTTCGGGAGTAAACGTAACAGATAGCGAGATCGATGGAATTTTGAAAGAATCCGTGGGCTATCCGCTGGGTGTGGCCATCACGGCGCGGTGCATGTCCCCGGACAAGCCGTGGACGCCGGAGCTGGTGGCACGGGTGTACCACGAGGTGTTCCTCTACTTTGAGACCGCCATCTACCGGCGCTTTGACCTGCCGGTGCGACGCTTCCTGTTGGAGCTGGCCCCCTTTGAAAGTTTCGACCTGGAAATGGCGCGGATGGTCAGCGGCGATCCCCGTGCCGGCGAACGGCTGGACTGGATTCTTCGATACACTACTATGCTGTGCTACGAAGACTGCCAGCGCTTCCACTTCTGGTCGGGTTTCCGGGCTTTTCTCCTCTGGGAGATGGAACGGGAGTATACCGAGGAAAAGCGCAAAGCGCTCATCAGCCGGGGCGGGCTGTACTATGAGCTGAAGGAGGACTACGCCCACGCCCTGGAATGCTACACCAGCGGCGGTGACCATTCCAAGGTTTCCGAGCTGCTGGTGCGTAATGCAGAACTTCACCCCGGCATGGGGCACTATGCCGAGATGGAAAAATACTACCGCAGCCTGCCGGAGGCGGAAATTCTCGCATCCCCCTCTCTGATGCAGGGCATGAGCATGCTCTGCGCGCTGGTCATGGATTACGAAGGCTCGGAGCGCTGGTATGGCGAACTGCAAAAGTTTGTCGAACACTGCGGCAGGCAGGACGCCGCCGGAAAGCAGGCGCGCGGCCGCCTTGCATGGCTGGACATCTCCCTGCCCCAGCGGGGCGTGAAGGGTCTGACGGAAACCATCCCCGCCGTGTTCCGGCTGCTGACGAACAAAGAGTTGGCGCTGCCGTCCTTCTCCGTCACGAGCGCGCTGCCGAGCATCATGAACGGCGGCAAGGACTTTTCCGAATGGAGCAAAAAGGACGACCTGCTCTACAAAACCCTCCGTCTCCCCGTGGAGGCAGTACTGGGGCGGGACAGTGTGTGTCTTGCCGACTGCGCCATTGCCGAGAGCAAGTTTGAAAAGGGCGAGGACGTCGCCGGCCGGATGCTGTCCCTTCTCCCGCAGATGAACGAGATCCGCAACTACGGCACGTCGGACATGGAGTTCGCCGTCAGCGGATTGCTGGCCCGCAGCCAGCTGGCAAACGGGCAGCCCACCGACGCGCGGCGCACCATCATGGTACTCCGTGAATGCTTTGCCGAGCGCGGTTTGACACGCTTTCTGCCCAATATGGACGCCATGCTCTGCCGTATTGACATGCACACCGGCGACCTTGACGCGGCGGACGCGTGGTATCGGGAAAAAGCCCCGTGCGAACCCACGCACCTGAACGTCATGCGGCGCTATCGGTATCTCACGCAGGCAATGGTGGAAATTATGCAGAACCGTCCGGACGCCGCTTTGCTGACGCTCTCACCCATGGAGCCGTACATTCAAAACTGCGCCCGCATCATCGACGGCATTCACCTGAATGTCCTGACTGCCATCGCCCTGCGCCGCAAGAAGGATGAGCGGTGGCGCGAGCGATTGACGGAGGCGCTGGATGCGGCGGCGGAGTACCGCTTCATCCGCACCGTCAGCGTATACGGCACGGCGGTGCTGCCGCTGCTGGAAGCGCTGGACTGGGACGGCGACAAAGCATGGCGCAAGCGGCTGATGGCAGCGGTGCGGACGCAGGCGGCGTTCTACCCGCATTTCCTCGAACCCAGCCTTGCCCCCGGCGAGGAGCTGACACCCACGGAGCTGCAAATTCTCCATCTGCTCTGTGCGGACAAATCCAACGCCGAGATTGCACAGATCATGGACGTGAAGCTGCCCACGGTGAAGACCCACGTCAGCCACATTCTCGACAAGCTGGACGTGAAGCGCCGGGCGGAAGCCAAGACCGCCGCTAAAAAGCTGCGGCTCATTCCGGATGATCTATAAAAGCTGTGCCTGTGCTTGAACGGGCTGAATATAAACCTTATACATATATCCTAAAGGAGAATCTTATGAAAAAACGAGTATTGAGTATGTTCATGGCGCTGGCGCTGTGTCTGACGCTCCTGCCCGCACCCGTGCGAGCGGCGGAGGATACGCCGGAGAGCGGCGCCATCGTGCAGCAGGAGCAGCAGGAGGAAATTTCGCCCGCCGTATCCGAACAGGCTGGAACGAATGAGGAAGAGAACGGTTCAGAGGGTGACCCGCAAAATACCGGTACCCCTGACGCCGGTGGCGCTGAGGACAGTAAAGCAGATGCGCCCGAGAGCGGCGAGGATGAAAACGCCGGGAACAATGCGGACGCGGCGGTATCCGCTGTGCAGACGATGATCGATGCGCTGCCCATCGTGAGTGAGTTGGACGGCATGACCGCCGACGAGCTGGACGCAGCTTATGACGACATTCAGGCGGCGTATGATGCTTATGAAGCACTGAACGCAGAGCAGCAGGCGCAGATCACAGGCGCAGACTTCGAGGCGCTGCTCGGCTGGTTCAACAGCCAGACCGCGCTGTTGGCGGACGCACAGTCCGGCGAGCATACCCACTGTGTCTGCGGCAAGGACAGCGGTACAACGGTCAACGGTCATACCCATAACAACAGCACAGCATGGACGGCAGCCGATTCCCTGCCCGGTACTGCTGGCAGCTATTATCTGACGCAGCCCGTGTCGGGGAGCTGGGCTGTGCCAGAAGGCGAGGTCAACCTCTGCCTGAACGGGCAGACGATCAACGGCAAAATCACCATCGGCAGCGGCGCGACGCTGACGCTGACCGACTGCACCGACAGCGGCAGGGTTCAAGGCGAAGTGACCGTCAACGGCGGCAAATTTGAACTGTACAGCGGCACGATCACCGGCGGCGTGCAGGTCGGTATAAAGGGCAGCGCCTATCAGACCGGCTCGTCCTTTACCATGTATGGTGGAGAGATTACCGGTAATAAAGCAGGCAGCGGCTCCGGCGGTGTGTTCCTTGTCGGCACGACGAATCAGACCGACCCGCCAAGATTCACCATGCATGGCGGAACCATTTCCGATAACACTGCGGGTGCGTCTGACGGCGGTGGCGGCGGCGTATATGTGGGTGAGAAGTGCAGCTTCACCATGGACGGCGGAGCCATCACCGGCAACAAGGCGACCGCCGGCAACGGCGGCGGGATCTATATCCACTTTAACGCCGGCACAGTTTCGATCTCCAACGCCACGATCACCGGCAACAAGGCGTCCGCCACGGGGAATACAAGTTATGGCCACGGGGGCGGCATTTATTCGGAGAGAGGGGTAACCGTCGAGAATGTGACGATCACCGGAAACAACAGTACCTTTGAGGGCGGCGGCATCTATGGAAAGGGCGCTATTACCCTCACCGATGCTACCGTTACCGACAACTCTCAATATGACGTTTACTACGGCGGAAAGGAAAGCTCAGCTCCTAAGCTCACTGTTTCCGGCTCGGTGAAGGCCGGTTATTACGCCAATGAAGCTTGGAAGCTGCCCATTCTTGTATCAGGCGCATTGAGAGAGGATTCGGTCATCCGTGTGGGCGTGCGTGAAGGCATAAATCTTGGGGCCATCGCCGAACCGGCAAGCGGCGTGACGCTCAGCGCCGAGAACTTCAAGGCGGACGCCGCCGACTGCGTGACCAGCCTGGGCGATGACGGCAAGGTCTATCTTGTGCCCTGCACGCACGAGATGGACGATACCGGCTACACCTGCAAGAAGTGCCATACGCAATTCGACGCGCGCGTGGGCGATAGCGCCTATTATCAGACGCTGACGAAGGCGTTTGATGCAGCCAGAGGCAACACCGTGACGCTGCTGCGGGATGTGACGCTCGCAGGAAATTGCTCTTCTTCTTACACCTACTCAGCGACGCTGGATCTGAATGGCAAAACTGTCAGCAGCGAGCGTTATTACATTAGCGTCGGAGGTGGGAACAAACCCAGGACTCTGACGGTCAAGGATTCCGGAACAGGCGGCGGAACGCAGGCGCTCGATGTCACGTTTTACGTTTCCTCCAACGGAACGCTTGCAGTCGGCGACTCCTACACCGGCAAGATTTCGCGCGTGGAGCTGCAGGCCGGCGGCGCATTGGAGCGCTTTGGCGGCGAAATCGGCGAGTTGGTTTTAAGCAATGCTGCGGCTGGCTCCACAAGTACGGGCTACAATCTGAAGCTGTGGAATGGCAATACAAACGCCTGCACCATCGGCAAGATCACGGACAGCACGAAGAGCAAGAGCCTCACCGTTCAAGACCTGCTGAAAACCAACCATGCAAAGTGCGAGCTGTACGGCGAAAAGGACGGTACATGGAGCATCGTTGATAAGAGCGCTAAAATTGTGGACTTGACCGGCTATACAGCGTACAAGGTGCAGTTCCCGGAGTGCGTCCATCAGTGCGCCGATGACAGCAACCCCGTGTGCTCTGTGTGCCACAAGGACCTGTATACGAAAATTACCGCCCAGAGCACCGACGGCACGACCAAGACTGCCTACTTCACGGAAGACAGTGCGCTGGAACACGGCTATGTAGAGGCCATCCAGACCTTGAACGGCTGGAGCAATGAGGGCTGCACCGAGCCGACGCTGACCCTGCTGCGGGATATGTATGCTTTCGGCACCTCCATGCCGCTGACCGGCACGCTGACGCTGAAGGGCGGAACGCACACCGCCAAGAATGTGACGGTCGCTAAAAACGCGGACGTGACCTTTGCCAGCGGCAGCTATAAAGGTGCGACCATCGACGGCACGGCGACGGTGAAGGAGGGCGTCACATTTACCGACGCCTCCGTCGAGGTGAACGGTACGCTGAACGCCAAGGGCGGTACCTTCACTGGTAATGTCAAATTCAACGGCAGCAGCATCGCGAACATCAGCGGCGGCAGCTTTAATAATGAAAAGAAATATGGCGGCGTTACGTTTGACTACAATGTCACGGGGACGATCACCGGCGGCACGTTTACCTTCGCGGATTTTTACACCACCAAAGTCAAGCTCTCCGGCGGCACATTTACGATGATCAAAACCAACGGCGACCGCAAACTCGCCGACCTGCTGGCGGAGGGCGCGGCGTATTACGGAGCAAGTGATAATCAGGCTGTGACCAATGATAGAGTGAATACGCTGGAAAATGTCAAGGTCGTGTCGCATACGCACAACGGCGGCACGGACGGCAAGGGCATTTGCAGTGTCTGTAAGAAGCAGATGGCGGCGTCGCTGACCATCGGCGACAAGACGAGCTGGTACACGGCCTTTGCCACTGCCATTGAGGCGGCGAACGCGGCGGACGGTGCAAAGACCATCACGCTGTATCAGAATGTGGATGACACTGTCAACGGGAAGCGGACCACCTATGAGCTGACCCGCGGGCCGGTGACGCTGGCGACCGGCGGGAAAACGGTCGATGGTGTGGACCTCATCGCCAAGGGCATTTCTCTGACGGTCACGGGCAGCAACGGAGGCTTCTATGTGACGGTGGACGGCAAAGACGCGGAATTGACCGTCAAGGACAAGGATACGAAGCTCGCCATTGTCACGGCGAAGAACGGCGGAAAGCTTTCGCTGAGCAACGGCACCTTCAGCCGTGTGGCTGTAAAGGACGACGGCAGCAGCGCCAGCCTCAGCGGCGGCAGCTACGGCGCGATCACGAGCGATGCCGGCTATGTCAAGCCCTACGCGCTGCTGGCGAAGGGGTACGCTTACAAAAAAACAACGGATAATGAATGGCTCCCCAACGCCAATTCAATCCCGTCAAAAGTCACCGTTGAAAAAGCCCCCTTCGCGGTCGAAAAGATCTATCCGAATAGCGATACGAACTACACCGGAAGCTCGGCGTTTGCGACGGACGGCAATATCACGCTGACTGCGGTAATCGCGTCCGAGCCCGAAACGGAGAACGTCACCTACTACTACTGGTGGGAGCTGTTTAACGAATCAGAAAACGACTGGACCACGAGTTTCAAAAAAGTTAATACTGCAACGCATACCGGCGAGAAGAGCAAGACGCTCACAATCTCCGGGCTGCCCGTAGACAAGAGCTATCAGTACCACATTTACGTCCAGTGCAGCAACGGCTACAATTGCTACAGCGAGCCGTTCACCGTGACCCAGCATCAGCATAGCTGGACGTACACGGCAAGCGGCGCGACCATCACCGCGAAGTGTACGGCAGAGGGCTGCTATCTGACCGACGGAAACGGCGGCAGCGTGACCATTGCGGCCCCCGCCGAGCTGACCTACAGCGGGGAAGGCAAACCCGCCACGGTGACTGCAAGCAGCGATTGGCAGGGTCCGGCGGCGAGTGGGATCACCATCAGCTACATAAAGACGGGCACGTATGGTCAACAGATGTTGGAAAACGGCGCGCTCCCCACCGACGCGGGCGAGTACACCGCCAGCATCACGGTGGGCGAGGGTAACAAGGCTGCCACTGCCAGCGTGGAGTATACCATTCAGAAGGCTAATCCGGTGGTGACCGAATGGCCGACGCTTTCTGCATCGGTTTATGTCAACAGTGAAGCGACCCTCACCGGCGGCAGCGGCGAAGGCACCTTCGCTTTCAAGGCAGGTGCTGCGAAATCTTGGGACAGCGCAGGCAGCAAGACCACCACGATTGTGTTTACTCCCACAGATACCAATAATTACAAGGAGCTGACTCAGGACTATAACGTAACGGTTGTCAAGCGTACGGTAAAGAGCTGCCATACGCTGACTGGCATTACGGACAAGCCCTACGGAACGGCGCTGGAAGAGCTGGGACTACCCGAAACCGTGACGATCACCACGGAGGACGGCAAAACATTTGATAAGATCCCCGTCACATGGAGCGGTTATAATCCGAATACGCTGGAGGAGCAGACGCTCACCGGAACATTAGATCTTACTTCGATTGCTAACGAGGTGGAGCAGCCCGGCATGCCTGTGACGGCGCAGATCAAGGTCAAACTCACGCAGAAGAACTTCAGCGGCATTTCGCCTGAGGCTTATGATGGTGTGTATGACGGTAAGGCGCACGGAATCACCCTCACCGGCGTGCCCAGTGGCGCAACCGTAAAATACGGCGAAAGCGCAGATAGCTGCACACAGGACAGCCTGACCTACACCAACTTCACGAATGGTCCAAAGATCGTATTTTATAAGGTCTCCCAGTTCGGCTATGCGGATGCTTCCGGCTCCGCCTGGGTAAATATTACCAAACGCCCACTCACCGTTTCCAGCATCACGGAAAATAAGACCTATGCGTATGCTTCCGGTTCAGACGGTAAGGCAATCGGTGTGAATATTGCAGGAAAGCTTCCGACGGATAGGGGAACTACAGCATATGCGGTTGCAAAGACAGATACAGAGAAGCTTTTAAGTGAGGTAACAGTCGATACAGCCGGAAATCTGACCTATAAAGTAAATCAGGTAGATGCGTCCAAGGTTGGAAAGACAGCAATTATCACGGTAACAGCTTCGATGGAGAACTATGCGAATGCTGGATACACGCTGACGATTAGTATTACAGATAAGAAGACGGTAGAGATTAAGAGCGGAAACACCGTATCTGTAGATGGAAGCAATGCGCTGACCTATGGGGAAAAGGTTTCAAAGCTGACACTTGGAAATACCGTTTTTGTGGAAGCCGGTACAGATGATGTGATAGAAGGTATTCTTTCATGGAGCAATCCGGACGAGATACCGGCAGCCGGAACCACACAGGCGGGCTGGGTATTCAAGCCGGCAGACAGTACGTATTACGCGGAACTTACCGGAACAGCAGCCATCACAGTAGCCAAGGCAACTCCGATAGTTGTAACAGTACCAACCGTTGCAGAGCGTGGATACAATCCGGATGCTGCGCTTACCGGTTCAGATATAACAGGCGGAAGTGTGACAGGGGCAGATGGCAATTCACTTGCCGGAACATGGAGCTTTACAGGAACGAACATCATTCCGACTGTAAACAACAAAGGCTATCAGGCAGTATTTACACCTGATGACACAAACAACTACAATACAGTAACTAGAACAATAACAGTTACGGTCAATAAGGCAGCGAAAGCTCCAAACATGCCGGAAGCTGCAATGACACCGGCACACAGCACAAAGAAGGTTGGCAATATTACACTTCAGGAAGGATGGAGCTGGCAGGAGGCAGATAAGGACACGGTGCTTGCAGATGGTGTGGCTGTGACGGCGACTGCGGTTTATATAGGAGCTGACAAGGGAAATTATGAGACAGAAAGTGTAAGCATTACGATTACAAGAAGAGAATGTGATCACACGCACACTGAAATACGGAATCAGCGGGAAGCGACCTGCACGCAGACCGGATACGCAGGAGATACCTATTGTACGGACTGCGATAAACTTATGAGTACCGGAAAAGAGCTGGCAGCATTGGGACATGATTATAAAGTAACCGTAACAAAGCAGCCAACGACAACCGAGGAAGGCATCAGAACCTACACCTGCACCAGATGCAACAGCAGCTACACAGAGAGCATTGCGAAGCTGCCGGAGGAAAAGCACACTCACAACTATACGGGAAGCATTACGAAGGAAGCAACCTGTACAGAGGCAGGGGTAAGGTCTTATACCTGTTCCTGTGGAGACAGCTACACGGAGAATATTCCGGCAACAGGACACAGCTATGTATCAAAGGTGACGAAGGCTGCAACGACAACAGAGGAAGGCATCATGACCTATACCTGCTCCAAGTGCGGACACAGTTACACACAGCCGATCGCTAAGATCAAGTCCGATGACAGCAGCAAGGATAATGGCAGTCAGAACCGGAAACCGCAGACTGGCACAGACAATGGTAATCAGAATCAGAAGCCACAGCCTGATACGGATAATGGTAAGGACAACGGCACTTCAATTAAGCCATACATCAAGGACGACAGCGGCAAGGAAGGCTGGGATGTTATCAAGCCACAGCTTGAAGAAGCTAAGGCAGGCGATACGGTAACGGTTGCAATGAACGGAACAACTGTAGTACCGAAAGATGTAATTGACAGTATCAAGGGCAAAGATACAACACTTGTTCTGGATATGGGAAATGGTCTTTCCTGGAAGATTTATGGAAAGGATATTACTGATGCAGCTGGAGATATTGATTTTGATGTGACAGTCGGAGCCGACGCCGGAAAATCCATTCCTGTGGATGTGATCAATAACGTGACCGGGGAACATTCTTCCTTGAATCTGACTCTTGCTTATGACGGAGAGTTTGGATTTACAGCCACACTGACCGTCAACATGGAATCAAAGAATGCAGGACTGTATGCGAACCTGTTCTACTACAATGAACAGACCGGAGAACTGGAATTTATCAGCGCCGGACAGATTGATCCGGATGGAAATGTGGAACTTGTATTTACCCATGCATCAGATTACACGATTGTTGTTGATGCCAAGATTATGAGTGATAACGGTCAGGCAGACAACAAATCTGATGAAACCATTCCTGCGTCTAAGACAGATGACAGCACTTCAAAATATACATGGAATAATACGATAATCATTATTATAGGTATCTGTATTATGCTGATTGTTATTGGAGCCGTATTCTATGTAAGGAAAAAGAGTGGTTCAGAAGAAAAATAATGATGATTTCATAGGAGTAATAAAAAGAGCAAAATCAACAAAAAACAGCTAAAAGAATGTATTTAATATTTGGTGCTCGCTTTTTAACATGATATCCATAAAAAGAGCCGATGTAAAACAAAAAACTGGTTTACATAGGCTCTTTTTAGTATATAATGATTATTGAAAGGCGGTGGAAGTATGCTCATAAGATATATGTTTGACAATTTTTGTTCGTTCAAGGAAGAGTGCGAGTTTTCATTAGAAGCACCAGGCGGGAAAGTAAAAAAGCGCTTTCCGGATAACTATACTACAACAGAAACAGGATATGACCTGCTGAAAACAGCAGTTATCGTAGGTGAGAACGCAGGTGGTAAGTCCAACTTTATAAATGGATTAAAATATCTGAAATCATTGTTTGATACAAACATGAAAGTGCAGTCTGTTAATTCATATATTAACACAGATACTTTGATGGAGTGTAATAATCCCAAACAGAAATTTAATGTAGTATTCTTAGCGGGGAATCATTATATTTATGAGTATGAAACTATTGTTGATACAAAAGGAATCTATAGCGAAAAACTTATCAGAAGCAGCCAGCGGAAATCAGCTGAGCATGTAGTGTTTGATATTTTACGGGATCAGGAGGATATATATACATTACGAAGAGGAACAGCCAGGGAAGTGACAGCTGCTCTTAAGAATAGCAATAATAGTAACGGATTATTTGTAGTTAAACTGGCTCTTCTCGGAAATAAGGATGCGTCAGCAACTGTTGAATGGATGTTAAATGTCCTATATCCGGGTAATATCCCCTCTGACAATATAGACAGCATTGTCAGGCAGGAACGGGATCTTGAAATTATGAAAGATCCAAGATATGTAGAAATTTTTAAGATGGTAGATTACAGCATTTGCGGAATTGAAGTGGATGATGAGAAGCCTTATTCTAAAACTCTGGTAATTCGTAAGAATGCACAGGGAAAGCAGTTTAAGAGAGAATTATCACAGGATTCAACCGGTGTCAGAGAATTTTTTGCATGGGCTGTACAGATATTTCGCGTGGTATATGAAAATAAAGTGGTATTTGCAGATGAGATGGACCGGGTTCTTAATCCAATCTTGTCAGACCGTGTTATTGCGTATATTAACGGTATGGAGCACAGAGGGCAGTTTGTATTTTCTACACATAATGTATTACACCTAAATTTGAAGACATACATGAAAGAGCAGATTTATTTCATTACAAAAAGTAAAGATGAATTGACATCAGAATTGTATTCTCTAGCAGATTTTCCGGAAGTGAGGTATGAAAACACTAAGATATATGAGTTTTATATGAAGGGAATATTGGGAGGTACGGCATTTGAGTAGAAAAACAAGAGTCCTCCAGAAGAGGTTTGCAGTATTCTGTGAGGGAGATACAGAATATAATTATATAGACAAGATGAGAAAGAATCAGGGCGTAGAACTGGTTTTAAAACCCATCAATATGCATGGTGGGGGCTATTCAAACTTCCTTCAGAAGATAAAAACGGAGTCACAGAGTAACTATCTAGCAAAATTCATTATTATGGATGCAGATAGAATAGCTACTGTCCCGGGAGAACTGGATGGATTTAAAAAACTGTTGGAGTACTGCAGGATTCAGAATGCAAAGGGAAATACACCACATTTTATTATTATGGACAATCCGGATTTTGAGTATGTGGCATGCTTACACAGTCCTCAGTATAGAGGACAGGATCCACATAAATTTATTGAATCTGTTCTGGGAGCAAAAAGTATTGCGGCTTTTAAAGGAAATGCAGATGTTTATAACTTCCTTAATTCAGGAGAATTGTCATATCAGATAATGATGGAATCATTAAGAGGAAAAGAAAAGCTGCTGTACAATCAATATGAGATAAAAAAGAAAAATTTTGATATTGTGATTAAAGATACTTTTTTTGATGTGAATTTTATTAATAAAAAGGGTAGCAATATAGAAGAATTTTTCGATGTGATTGACTGGTAATAATGGATGTTCGGCAAAAAAATTTGGTCAAAAATTTATCGATATCCGACCTATCACACGATATAATGGTAGTAATCTAATAGAAATATTAATCAATCATTATTATAGGTATCTGTATTATGCTGATTGTTATTGGAGCCATATTCTATGTAAGGAAAAAGAGTGGTTCAGAAGAATAAGTATCTGACATAGTAATTGAATAAAAGTGTGAAGGTGGGAGCGTAAGCGCCCACCTTTTACAGTTGAAGAAGAAAAAATCTATTACAGTGAGACTTTCAGATGGAGATTCGCAGAGATTTTAATTCCATTCCTCTGCCAACAGAAAATCGCAGATATTGCGGTGCTTGATCCCGTTTCTGCTCATGTCGAACTCATCCAAAGAGACAACATATTTCTAAAATTATAAGATATAACTGATAAAATGCATATTTCTGTAAATTTCGACAGTTACGAACACAAATTTCCAGAGGAGAATGCGCAATGAAATCCTCCGTTGCCCCAACGGAACAGGCAGAAACGGTGACCTTTTTATCGTTTTGTGACTTGTGCAGCATAATAAAAAGGAATTATAATCAAGAAGGAAAAAACGCTTTTTTCGAGCGATAGAAAGGAAAAAATATGGAATATTCGGCAATTCTTCATGATATGGATAAAAGATTCTGCTATGCAATCGATAAGGATTTATTCGTGATACGTGTGCAGGTAAAAA
>NZ_CAKVZK010000050.1:0-13206 GCF_934835585.1 Clostridium sp. AF02-29
AATGTAGCGTTCCATTTTACACATTTGTCAACGCTATTAAAACAGATTTGCTAAATGAGAAAAATAGAATATTTTCTCCATCCTGTCAATCCAGCCTGGTCAGCGGTAGTGTACAAAAGGATAGGTTGTCCCTCGTGGTGCTTATCCTTTTTTTGAAAAATTTCATTTTCTTTGCAACATTTCCCCATTCCCATCTGTATATAAGATAGAACGGCAGAAATGCCGGAACAAAAAACATGGAAAATGAAGAAAAAAGGAGAATAAAAATTATGAGAAGAACAAAAATGGCGGCATTAGGAATGGTAATGGTGTTATCTATGGCTGCATGTGTGGGAAGGGCAGAGACTACGGCTGAAGGGGCAACAATGAAGTCCATGGAGATGGATAGCGGAGAAAGTGAGGAAAACATGATCGGGATGCCGAATCCATATACGGACCATGACACTTTAAAAGAGGCGGAAGAGGACGCACTGACTGGACTGGTAGAGCAGGTGCAGTAGATTTTGCAGGACGGACGCGGGCTGTTATGAAAATGATGATGTTTGTGGACGATGAAAGGCTTAAATAGAAGATTAGAAAGAGGAACGGATATGTACAGGGGATATGAGTTGTTGACTTGGGAGAATCGTCTGGTGGATGTGGGAGCCCGGCGGATAAGAAAATTCCATCAGACAGAGCTGGAAATCAGACTTTGCCGGGTTATGAAGCGTATCATTTCACAGGCATTGGCAGTATGGAACCGAACGCTGGCCTGGGGCAATCCGAATATGGATGCGGAACCGGTGGATGCTGTTTTTGACGATTCCTGGAGTCAGGCAAGTTGGAAAAATAAAGCCAGTGGTAAAAGCCTGAACCTTGGGCAGATACGAGCAGGAAAAGTCTCTGGCAGCGGGCATCTGGAGCAGCAGGATAGCCTGGCAGAGCGACTTTTAGATACTTATGGAAATTCTATTCTTCGTCTGGCTTATTCTTATCTTCACAATTACAGCGACGCAGAGGACATTTTACAGGAGACTCTGATCCGTTACCTGCAAAATATCCCGCAGATAACGGACACGGTTCATGAAAAGGCGTGGCTTTTAAAGGTGGCGGTCAATTTGAGCAAAAACCAGATCGGTTACAACCGCCTCCGGAACACGGATGAGTTAAATGACGAGTTGATTGCCGAGGAGCGGGAAGATCTGTCCTTTGTCTGGGAAGCGGTGAAGTCACTGCCGGAAAAGTACCGGGAGGCTATCCATCTGTATTATTATGAAGGGTATTCTACAGGACAGGTGGCAGAGCTATTGGGACGAAAGGAAAGCAGTGTCCGTTCCAATTTGAAACGGGGCCGGGAGAAGCTGAAAATGATTTTGAAGGAGGCGTATGATTTTGAGTAAGGCATATGATGAGATTATGGACAGAATTGTAGTAAACGATGATATGCGCCGACGTGTCCTTCAAAATGTGGAAAAACAGATGGTTGATGGAGCCGGGACCGGGGAAAATCAGACGAAAAATGCAGGAATGAAGCGGCAGCCAGCGGAAAATGATACAAAGCCTGCAAATAACGTAGAATTGCAGGAAGATTTTGCCGTATGGGGGGAAGAAGAAAAGAGACTCCGCCGCATGAGACGTTATCGGATTTCCAAATTTCTCTCCGCTGTGGCATGTTTGGCACTTTTGATAACTGGTGTTGTGGTACTCCCACAGATCAACCGTGGGCAGCAGGAGCCTACTTCTGACCAGAAGATGGTTGGCGGTGCGAATGGTATGGAAAGCGTTGCTTCGGCGGATGAACTGTTCCAGAAACTGGGATTTCCGGTATCGGATCTGAAGAATCTGCCGTTTACTGTGGAACACACCGAATACACCAACGGATGGGGTAAATTTTCCCAGATTGACTATGAGGGCATAGACGCAGAAGGCGATGCCCAGAGCCTGTGTTATCGGAAAGGAATCGGAGAAGAAGATATTTCCGGTGACTACAATGTGTATGAGGTAGAAGAAATAGCAAATGTGTCAGGTGCGCAGGTGACGTTGAAAGGAAGCGCGGATGGTTATGTGCTGGCAGTTTGGAATGCGGATGGCTATGCGTATGCAGTCAGTGTAACGAAAAAAATCACGAAAGAAGAGATGCTGCAGATTGTAGAAGAAATCGTGAAAAAATGAGGAAATCACATCGGCTTATGCAAACAAGATGCTGAGAATCCTGGAAGAAGACAAGGCATTCTGGATAAAAATTCCGTTGACAACACATTCTTTATTTGATACTATTTATCAAGTAAATTCAATATTCCATGAGGGAGTAGTTAGCGCGAAAGTGTGATTTGTCAACATTCTGATTATAGCAACTGTATAATCTGGCAAATCTTAAATAATGAGACTCATGTATATCGATGGACGACAGTTTTTGTATCATGCATAGCTGTCAGTTGATATACATGAGTTTTTCTTTTGTGCATTGATGCAAAAAGGGAGGACATCGTAATCGACAGTGAGCGGTGAGGGAACATGCATTACATCTAGGAGGAAATGAAAAATGATGCTGTTTTTTAAAGTGTTTTTTACAGAATTTATCGCAGAGATGGGCGATAAAACCCAGCTTATGCTGATTGCTCTCACTTCAAAATATAAGTTGAGAGATATTATACTAGGAACTGCGGCGGCGATTCTTGTTCTGAATGGTCTTGCGGTTCTGGCGGGCGGACTTGTCAGTGAATTTATTCCTGACTGGCTTATTAAGATGATTGCAGCACTTGCATTTTTGTATTTCGCCGCATCGACTCTTGCCGGTGATGATGACGAAGAAGAGGAGGAGGGCGGTAAATCAAAGATTCAGTTCGCACCCTTAGCTGTTTTTTGTACATTTTTTGTGGCAGAACTGGGAGATAAAACTCAGCTTACAGCCATCACGTTCGGAGCCAATGAAGGCATGAAATCAGCCTTTGTTGTATGGATTGGATGCTCTCTGGGACTTTTTGCAGCGGATATTCTCGGAATGCTGGTTGGATATCTTTTAAAGAGCAAAACTCCCGATGGGCTGCTGAATACACTGGCATTTGTTATTTTTTCCATATTTGGTGCTTTCACACTTCATCAGGGACTGAACATGATGAACGCAAGAGTCTGTCCGATTCCGGTATGGCCGGTATGGATTGCTGCGGCTGTTATTTTTACTGCCTTATGTGTCTGGATCTATATAAAAAGAAAGAAGGAAAATAAATGCGATATTTAAAACCACATTATTATGATAAATTTGTCTGTACAGCAGGAGATTGTCCGGATAGCTGCTGTGCCGGATGGCAGATCGTGATTGATGAAACCTCTCTGGAGCGATATGGAAATGAAAAGAGCGAGTTCGGAACGCGATTACGCAATTCTATTGACTGGGATGAAGAATGTTTTTACCAGAACAATCGGCGCTGTGCATTTTTAAATGAAGAAAATCTCTGCGATCTTTATAAAGCACTGGGACCAGATTCTCTTTGTGATACCTGCCGGATGTACCCGAGACATACGGAAGAATACGAGGGGCTTCGGGAATTATCTCTTTCCCTGTCCTGTCCGGAGGCGGCTAGAATCATTCTTTCCTGTAAAGAACCGGTCCGTTTTCTGGAAGAAGAGGACGATTTGGAGGACGATTTTGAAGAATTCGATTTTATGATGTTTTCCCAGTTGGAAGATACAAGAGATGTTCTGTTTTCGATTTTACAGGATCGATCCCTTCCTCTGACACTCCGAATGTCGGCATCCGAACAGCTGACAGAACAATATCAGATCCGGGTGGAAGAGCAGAAGGAATATGAAATTGATGAACTTCTGCGAAACTGTGAAGCTCATCATCAGAGAAAAAAACTTCAGGAATTTGTATCAGAAAGTCTTGCTGAAAAAGGCATTGATGCAGCATCTCTCCATCGGTGGGCACGCCAGATAGAAGAATTGCAGGTACTACGCGGTCTGGAACGCCTGCGTCCGGAATGGGATGATGTGCTGGATGGTGCTGAAAAGTGGCTGTATCAGGGAAGTGAGGAAACCTATCATAAAATTTGCGAAGAATTTCATAAGGCATATGGAAGCTTAGGAAGTCACAAAGAAGAATGGGAAAATCTGGGCGAGCAGCTTTTAATGTTTTTTGTCTATACCTATTTTTGCGGGGCTGTCTACGACGATATGGTCTGTTCCAAGATGGAACTGGCATTGTTCTCTGTTCGCTGGATACAGGAATTTCTGATGGTCCGATGGCTGGAAAATGGAAAGAAACTTTCCATGAAGGATGTGGAAGAAATCTCCTGGAGATATGCTCGGGAAGTAGAACATTCCGATGATAACTTAAATGCACTGGAAGACTGGCTTTTTGAGCGGTATGCACCAGTTTAATCACCGAAAGAAGCATATTGCAAAAATGAATCATACGAACAAAAAAGCTCTATTCTATAAAATTGAGCGTACCGTATCTCCGGACGTCAACAAATAGCATAGAGCTTTTGAGTTAAATTTTGCCACATAATGCTTCTGTCATTTTCATGATAATAAGCAAAAGGTAAGCGTCAGTAAACCAAGAGGTTACCGCATAAGGCGCAGCAGACCGATTACTTTGCCAAGAATCTGTACTTTATCCACAATAATCGGATCCATGGTTGCATTCTCTGGCTGGAGACGATAGTGACCGTTCTCCTTGAAGAAACGCTTAACGGTAGCTGAATCATCGATGAGTGCAACCACGATCTCGCCATTCTCTGCGACACTGGTCTGTTCCACGATAACACGATCTCCGTCATAGATGCCCACATCGATCATACTATTGCCGCGGACCTTCAGCATAAAAGTTTCGCTGTTCGGAAGCAGTTCTGCCGGAATCGGGAAATAGTTCTCCACATTCTCATCAGCCAGAATCGGCGCACCGGCTGCTACAGTACCGATAAGGGGTACATTCACCAGTTCACGGCGGGACAGGTTAAAGGTGTCATCAACGATCTCGATGGCTCTCGGTTTCGTCGGATCCCGGTGAATATATCCGTTCTTCTCAAGCTGTTCCAGATGAGAGTGGACAGAAGAGGTAGATTTAAGCTGTACCTTTTCACAAATTTCACGTACCGTCGGCGGATAACCTTTCTTTAAAATGCATGCTTTAATAAATTCCAAGATCTCTTTCTGTTTATCTGTAATACGTCCCTGTGCCATATAGATTCCTCCTGTCGATGAAGTATATAAAATGTTTTTAATATCGGATATACAGTGATTCTGGCAGGATACAAGTCGAACGCCCACCTGATGGGACCAGCAGCTGAATCACTGAAAGGTTTGGCCTATAGTAAGCCCTTATTATATTATATATAGTAACATATGTTCGGGCAAAATGCAAACTATTGTTCGTCTTTATCAATGTTTTCTTTTTTAAGCTGTTCTCTTGCCTGCTCAAGCAGCACTTCCAGACGGGCATTTTCTTTGTCTGCCTGACGAAGGAGTTCCTGCATTTCCCGTTCTTTTTTGAATAGTGCGCGCTCCATCGTAAGCTCCGCCTGGGCTTTGCATTGCTGAAGACCCATATCAGCATCTGCTTTTTGTTTTGATAATTCCTGGGTAAGTTCTGTGAGTTTCTGCTGTAGTTCTTTATTTTCAGTTTCAAGTGCCAGAATCCGATCGGATGCATGCTGATAGGACTCTGACTTTACCTCCTGTTCCTTCTGAGAGTGAGAGAGAGCAAGTACAGTATCATGAAGTTCCTGTTTGCATTGCAAAAGCTCATTCTTAAGCATTTCTTCTGATTCTTTTGATCGTTCATTTTCCTTCAGCTGATTTTGTGCCTCTTCTAGTTTCTCCTTCAGCATCTGGTTGATCTGTTCCTGGTCAGCAGCACCTTTTCTGAGCGATTCTAGCTGTTCGGTGAGTGTCTGTTCCTGCTTGGTCAGCAAAGCGGACTCCGCATCCATTTTTTTCTTTTCTGCTTGAAGTTGTTCTACTTTTTTCTGTAACTCTGTGAGGCGCAGTTCTTTTCTCTGGAGTTCAGAAGAGAACTCCTCCCGTGCTCTGGCTTCTGCATTCTGGTTCAATTCCAAGCTATACAGATATGCGGAGGTGATGGACTTAACCATGGTTTCAAACTCCTCAATCTCGACACTTCTCCCCGGGATTGAGGATTTGGCTTGATTTAACTCAAACACCTGCATCACATGATCAAAGCCCTGGGCCTGGTTCATTCCTTTTTGTTCGCAAAATGCACGGAAAGCATCCGCTGTATCGGAATCGATTCGAAAGTTTGCCTGTTTAATTTCTCCCATATTCTATATTCTCCAATCTATTTTTTGTAACTGTTTATTTAATACCCTGACATTCTTGCTACGAGATGGTAACGGTTCATACTCATGTAGACAGTTACGCGAGATAATACTCTGCTTATCAAACTGATTTCAAAGAAGTGCTTTGCAAAGATCATGCGCCAAGTCTTATAACGTTCGATTTAAACTGAAATTTCAAATTGCGTCATACTTGATTTTATGTATATAGATTATCATGAAACCACAAGGGCGTCAATCTGATTCTATGATATGTTATATATCTGTTATACATTATTATTGTTATACATAGATTATGATTTCAGTATTAAAAATAGGAATGAAACTATCAACTATTCGTGAAAGGATGCTTTCGCGAATAGTTTCATCAACTTTTATGGTCATATTTTCCAGAAATAGCAGTGCATTTTTGTGCAATATGTATGATTCCCTATAAAAATCTATATAGCTAAAGTATTTAGATTTTTATAGGGAGCAGGTATCTGCTGCTTACGAGCAAAGCCGCGTTTTCTTACGGCACTTTTGAAACCGAAAATACCGTAAGAAAGGGTGGTGGCAACAGAAATTTGCCGTATTTAAATGCGAAGCCACGGAAAATTTTGTTACTGGGCACGTATGCGTGAACAGTAGCAAGCTGCGAACAAATGTTTGCTTTTTCTTTCAAAACCATTGACAAACATTTGTTCGTATCGTATAATGTAGCCATACAGAACAAATGTTCCTGACATTTTTATAATATTCAAATCTCTTCTCATTCTTTAAGAACAGATTTGAATACAAAAAGACGATTCCAACAAAACACGAGAGGAGAAGATTGCAAATGTATACGTTGAAAAAAGGTGTTATGGTTTTAGCTGTTGTTTTCATCATGCTGCTTTCGGGCTTTTTTGGACGGAGTCTGATGTATGTGATGGCTGAGGAAGAAGCAGATACCAGACCAGAAAAGTACTATACCAGTATTCATCTGAAAGATGGAGATACGCTCTGGAGCATTGCTCAGACATATTGTGCAGATTCGGAGGAGTCAGTTGAAGAGTATGTACGGGAACTGCGCCAGATGAACAGTCTTTCGGATGACCATATTGACGCAGGGCATTACCTGACCATTCGTTATTATAAATAAATCGTTACCGTTCACATACACGTACACGCAACCGATAACAGAGACAGAATTAATTTATAGAATTTTCCATATTCCTGTCCGTAGTCTGTTCATTTAATCTATTTTCTGGTAGAATAAAGTTTAGCAAGCAGTCTATATCTGATTAAATGACAAGCGACAGATGAACAGGAGGAAATAAGGATATGAGTATTGTATATCACGAATCATCGAAGATATTTCATTTATATAACCAGACCATCAGCTATATCATGATGGTTCTTCCAAACGGACATATGGGACAGCTGTATTATGGGAAAAAGATTCGTGACAAGGAAGATTTCTCATACCTTCTTGAATTAGCTCCCAGAGACATGGCATCTTATCTCTATGAAAACGATCGCACCTTTTCACTTGGACATATTAAGCTGGAGTACGGTACTTACGGAAGCGGTGATTACCGACATCCGGCAGTAGAGATTCTCCAGAATGATGGAAGTACCTATTCAGATTTTCAATTTACTGGATATCAGGTTACATCCGGAAAGCCAAAACTGCCAGGACTTCCCGCTACTTATACTGAACAGGACGGGGAAGCTGAAACTCTTATTATTACGTTAAAAGATACCCATACTAATCTGGAGCTGCATCTTTTATATACAATATTTGTCGAGGGCGGTGTCATTGCCCGAAGTGCTTCTATTTCCAATCAGGGAGACATTTCTGTACAGGTTCAGACCGCGATGAGTCTTTGCCTGGATCTTCCTGACCACAATTATGAGTGGATGCAGTTTTCTGGGGCATGGGCGAGAGAGCGCGCACTCCACACACGCAGGCTTGAGTATGGCATTCAGGCGATTGACAGCACCCGGGGACATTCTTCCCATGAGCAGAATCCGTTCATTATTTTAAAACGCCCTTCGGCTGACGAATTTCAGGGAGAAGCCATTGGCTGCAGCTTGATTTACAGCGGTAATTTTCTGGCTCAGGCAGAAGTGGAGTCACATGGAACTACCCGTCTTATGATAGGAATTAATCCGTTTGGCTTTAGCTGGGAGCTGAACCCTGGTGAAACCTTCCAGACTCCGGAGGCAGTGCTTGTTTACTCCTCTCAGGGACTTAACGACATGAGCCAGACTTTTCACCGGCTGTACCGGCGCCGACTGGCAAGGGGGTACTGGCGTGATCGCGAGCGCCCAATCCTGATCAATAACTGGGAGGCAACTTACTTCAATTTTACCGAAGAAAAACTTCTACAGCTGGCTTCCAGAGCCCAGAAATGCGGCATAGAGCTGTTTGTTTTAGATGACGGCTGGTTTGGTGCCAGAAGCAGCTCAAAAGCCGGACTGGGCGACTGGGAGGCAAACCGTGACCGTCTGCCAAACGGTCTTTCCGGACTGGCACAGAAGATAGAAGCGCTCGGCATGAAGTTTGGTCTCTGGATCGAACCGGAGATGGTAAATGCCGATTCCGATTTATTCCGCACGCATCCTGATTGGATCCTTCAGGTTCCAGGGCGAACGCCTTGTCACGGACGTTACCAGTATGTATTGGATTTTTCCCGGCAGGAGATCCTTGATTACATCTATGAAAAGATTGCATCGATTCTGGAAGGCGCCTCCATTTCCTATATCAAGTGGGATATGAACCGAAGTCTCAGTGATGTATGGAGCAGAGGAGTTTCCGCCAGACAGCAGGGAGAAGTATTTCACCGCTACATTCTGGGTGTTTATCAGATGTATGAGCGGCTGACCACACGCTTTCCGGACATTCTGTTCGAATCGTGCGCCAGCGGCGGAGCGCGTTTTGATGCAGGTATGCTATATTACGCACCACAGGGATGGATCAGTGATGATACAGATGCGATTGAACGCCTGCGGATTCAATACGGTACTTCTTATGGTTACCCGATCAGCTCGATGGGATCCCATGTATCTGCTTCTCCGAACCATCAGCTTCATCGTCAGACACCGCTTTGGACACGTGCCAATACCGCGTTCTTCGGAACGTTCGGCTATGAACTGGATCTGGCACAGCTCGGAGAAGATGAGCTATCTGAATTAAAAATTCAGATCGCCTTTATGAAACAGCACCGGTCCCTGATTCAGTATGGTACTTTTTACAGACTTTCCAGTCCGTTTGAAAACAATATCACTGCCTGGATGGCAGTCAGTGAAGACCGCACAGAAGCCCTGGTCGGCTGGTACCGGACACTGAATGTCGCCAATGGTCCGTTTACGCGGCTGTATTTACAGGGACTGGAAGAATCCGATCTTTACAATGTCACGGAATATACAGAAGGACATGAAAGTGCCGTAAGCACCCACTATGGTGACGAACTGATGAATTTAGGACTGATTACCAGTGACGCCTCTTCCGGACAGTATATGGATGGCAGAAGAGAGAGCTGCGACTTTGATTCTCGCCTGTTTTATGTACAAAAGCAGGCTGAATAATAAATAAGATAAAGGCATTAAAAGGGGATTCTCCCGAATCTGGTTTTTAAAGAAGAATCCCTGTAACTGTTCAGTAGGTCTGCGCATTTACTGCGCTGACCGTACAAAAACATGGGTCAGCAGGCAAAAATCCCATTGCCGTAGGCAATTTTTAATGGATTTTTGCGCGTGACTGTGAAGGTACTGAACAGTTACGAATCCCTTTTAATTTAAATCCGGCGTTTCCCCGTATAATCCCGCTTCCGGCGTTCATTTACGATATGATTCAGAATCCCGCCACCGATAATAATAACGGCTGCCATCATCAGCACACGTTTCGCCCCTTCCTGCGGAAGTGTGCTCTTAGACGCAATCGACGTAGTATTGAATTGAAGGGTATATTCGATTTCATGAGGCGTTCCCATCGCCAGTGTATCCGCCCTGACTGTAAGTTCTTTTGTCAGATCCAAAACAGGGATCGTAAAATGAGAATTTGCGTCCTTGGCACTTTCATTCTCGTATTTTCTATTATCTACCACCATGTAATCATAATTGGAACTGCTCCATGTGATGGATATGTATGCCGTTCCATCTGTCACCGTCAGAAGAGCAGGACTTTGGATCGAAGCCTTTCCGCTTCCTCCGGTCATTGTTACCTCGATGGCATATTCACCATCCTCCAGGGAAAGCAGCGTTCCAGTACCTGCCTGCGCCGTCAACGTCCACCGGCTGCTAAATAAGATACAAATGATTCCCAGAAGAATGAAACCTATTTTTTTCATAGACAGAAAACTCCTTACCCTGTGTTTATAAATTCTTTTTCTTATACAGAAACCAGGACGCAGCAACCGAAAAACACGCCAGATACAGAAGCAGGATCCCAATCGTTGTATAAGAAAATGCCTCATGATTGGCGATGCTGCGAAGTGCCGCACTGGTCTGCGATAACGGCAGATATTCAATCATCTGGCGCAGACCATCCGGCATACTCCGGGCTGAAAAGAATGTATTGCACAGATATGCCATCGGCATAATCACGTAATTCGAAAAGCGCGGCACATCGGCATGGTTTTTGGCATAAAAAGATACCACAACTCCAATTGTGGAAAACACAGATCCGTTTAAAAACATTAGAAGGAACGACCAGCCGTTAAAACAGAGCCCCGTTCCGATCGGCAAAATCAGAAGAATAATCACGGCTCCCGCATATAATCCCCGGAGACTTCCGCCGATGATCTGTCCCGCGATGAACTGCCACAGCGGGGTAGGAGAAATGATGACCTGGTCAAATGCTTTTTCGTACAATCTCTGGACGTTTAAATTCTGGGCGATAGCATTGAAACTGCCGTTCATGGTCGTCAGGGCAACCACTCCCGGAATCAGAAAGTTCAGATACGATTGTCCGTGCGACATGGTCTGGATTCCAAGACCAAACACCAGAATATATAAAAGAGGGGCAATCATGGCAGCCAGCGTGATTTTATAAAAATCCCGCCGGAATTCTACCCATTTTTCCCATAACACAGTAAGAATACCCATTTTTACCGGCATTCCAGCTGCTGCCCGATTGTCTCCAGAAATACATCTTCCAATGTCGTACTGCGAAGCGCTGTTTCCTGTTCTGACGCGGACAAATACTGAATTGCCTCCTCCTTTCCATGAAAATAGTGTGATTTCAGCCCATCTGGTGAAGTCTCATCGACCGCATACCGCCCCAACATCTCTATCATATGCCCCGGAGCATCTGTTTCCTCCAGACGTCCACCGCACATAAAGCCAACACGGTCACAAAGCGTTTCTGCTTCCTCCATATAATGCGTTGTCAGAAGAATGGTAAGCTTTTGCTGATTCAGCTTTTTCAGAAGATTCCACATCTGACGGCGGGCAAATGCATCCATCCCTGCAGTCGGTTCATCCAGAAGAAGGATTTCCGGTTCCGTTAAAAGTGCCCGGCAGACCATCAGCTTCCGCTTCATGCCTCCGGAAAGCTTTCGGACGGTTCTCTTCCGATAATCGATCAACCCGCAGAATTCCAGCAATTCCTCTGACCGCTCCCGAATCTTTTTGATCGGCATATAATAAAGACGTCCCTGATATTCCATAATCTCGTTCATCGTCATATCCTGACGCATCGAGTATTCCTGCGTAACGACACTGAGTTTTTGTTTCAGCTGGTTTTTCTGACGGGTCAGCAGCTCTCCGTTGATCCAGATTTCACCCGAAGTCGGAAGCAGGAGAGTGGAGAGCATTCCGATGGTGGTCGTTTTTCCGGCACCATTCGGTCCCAAAAGCCCAAAGAACTCGCCTGTCTCAATTTTCAGGTTCAGATCCTCGACCGCCAGAAAATGATCGTATTTTTTTGTCAGATGCTTTAATTCAATCATGGTTCCCTTCCTTCACGACAATAATCGAATAATAACTTGCCCGATCTGGAATTTCATCGATTTTATGATAAATATGCTCCTCTGGCATACCACAATTTTCGATCATGGTACCTGTCATATGCTTTCCTTTCAGGGTCGCCTTGACAAGTGGCATCTTGGAAGCTGCTTTCATCAGAACCTTGGTACCTGGAAGTTCCAGCGCCGCCTCAATATCATAAGTGGACGGAATAATATGAAGCTGTTCTGAGCGGTCAACAAGACTGTCCTGAAGCTTGGCGCTGACCGCGCAGAAGGATGGAATGCCATTAATGATTTCAGTTGCATAACCATGTGCTTTTACAATCCGATGGATATAAATATAGGTACTGTAAATCGTCGGATCTCCGAGCGTGAGGCAGGCAACATCCTTCCCCTGTTCCAGCTGCTCTATAATCTGATTCGAGGCAGCCTGGTATGCTGCATTTAAAACAGCTTTATCTTTTGTCATCGGAGTAGTGAGGTTTAAGCATTCCTTTTCATCCAGATTTTCCACGATCCCGCTGGCAATTTTATAGGAAACTGCATTTTCCTTTCCATCCGCCGGTACCGCAATCACCGGGCACTTCTGAATCGTGTCAACTGCCAGATACGTCATGAGCCGCGGATCGCCCGGACCTACTCCTACGCCATATAAGGTTCCTTTTATCATAAACATTTCCTTTCTGTGAAAACTGTGAGAAATTCAAGTGTTCAACTTTTAAAATTTTTGTACGATGCCTTTTTTGCTTTTTTAATAAAGTACGAAATTAGCCTTTTTCATCGAAAAATTTAAAAGTAAAAAATTTTGTACTTTATAGTTAGGGGTTAATAAATGGCTTAGATACAAGGATTATAGCATAAAGTACAAAAATTTCAAAATGTACTTTATTTCGAAACAGAATAAAGTACATTTTTAATTGTCCGGATAGCGGGGGAGTGGTTTTAGATAAATTGGATTCTTATAATATTATGGTTTTCAGAACTTATTTCTTATC